>NZ_JARKOZ010000054.1 GCF_029978005.1 Solidesulfovibrio sp.
CGATCCCGAGTGCGCCTTCGAGCGTTCGCTGGTGTTGCGGGTGGCGTGCAGGGCGCTCTGCCCGGTGCTGAGCGTCAGCCGGGCCATGAGACAGCAGGCCTAGCGGCCAGGGGCGTGGAGTAACCTCCGGCGGTCCGCCGGTGTGCGCGGGCGCGGCCAGCCCTGACGGATGCCGCGCGGTCGCGAGCGCCTGGAATTGTCCGGCTGCCGTCGGGCGCTGCGGAAGCCTGCCTGCCGTGAGCGTGTGGGATTTCCCGGCGACCGCCGGGTGTGCGCAGCCCTGAACGCCGCTTTCGCACCAAACGAAGAACCCCTTCCGGCATGACCGGAAGGGGTTCGCAAGCGTTCTGGCGGCCGGAGCGAAGCTGACGGGCAGCTCCGCCCGGGGCGCGTCCCGTTTGTTCCGCTAGACCTCGAAGAGCATCTCCAGGTCGTTTCTGGTCAGGCTCTTCCAGGCGTCCTGCCCGGGTATGATGGCTTCGGCCACGCCCCTCTTCATGTCCTGGAGCTTCAGTATCTTCTCCTCCACGGTGTTGGAGCAGATGAGCTTGTAGGCGAAGACCTGGCGCTTCTGGCCGATGCGGTGCGTGCGGTCCGTGGCCTGGTTTTCCACGGCGGGGTTCCACCACGGGTCGTAGTGGATCACGTAGTCCGCGCTGGTCAGGTTGAGGCCCGTGCCGCCCGCCTTGAGCGAGATCAGGAAGATGGGGATTTCCGGGGTGTTGTTGAAGCGGTCCACCTGCTCGAAGCGGTCCTTGCTGGAGCCGTCCAGGTAGGCGAAGGGCGTCTGGTTGATCTGCAGCCAGCTGCGGATGATGTGCAGCATCTGCACGAACTGCGAGAACACCAGCACCTTGTGGCCTTCCTCCACGATGTCCGTGACCAGGTCCTTGAAGGTGTCGAACTTGCCCGAGGGCAGGTTGGTGTTCACGCCGGGCATGTCGAGCTTCAGAAGCCTGGGGTGGCAGCAGATCTGGCGGAGCTTGAGCAGCGCGTCCAGGATGGACATCTGCGACTTGGCCATGCCCTTCTCGTCCACGTCCTTGAGCACCTGGTCGCGCAGCTTCTTGGCCAGCTGGGAGTAGAGCTCGGCCTGCTCGTCGATGAGCGCGCAGTACTGGACGTTCTCCACCTTGGGCGGCAGGTCCTTGGCCACCTCGGACTTGGTGCGGCGCAGGATGAAGGGCTTCACGCGGCCGCGCAGGTAGTCGAGCGTCTCCTCGTCGCCGTCCTTGATGGGCTTGACGATGCCGCGCTGGAAGGAGTTCTGGCTGCCCAGGAAACCGGGCATGAGGAACTCGAACAGGCTCCAGAGCTCGAAGAGGTTGTTCTCGATGGGCGTGCCCGAGAGGCAAAGGCGCATCTTGCCCCTGAGCCTGCGCACGGAGCGCGCCGTGATGGTGTTGGGGTTCTTTATGTTCTGGGCCTCGTCCAGGATGATGGTGCTGAACTCGAAGTTGAGCAGCTCGTCCAGGTCGCGGCGCAGGAGCGCGTAGGTGGTGATCACCAGGTTCGATTCGGCGATCTTCTTGAAAAGCCCTTCGCGCTTGGCCCCGTAGACGATCAGCCGGGTGAGCCGGGGCACGAACTTCTCGGCCTCGCGGTCCCAGTTGGGCAGCACCGAGGTGGGCACCACGATCAGGTTGGGCGCGCGCGAGCCCTTGTCCACCATGTGCTGGATGAAGGAGAGCGTCTGCACGGTCTTGCCCAGGCCCATCTCGTCGGCCAGGATGCCGCCGAAGCCGTACTCGCGCAGGAAGTTCAGGTAGCTGAGGCCCTGCAACTGATAGGGGCGCAGGCTGGCGTTCAGGTGCGCGGGCTGCTTGAGGGGCACGATCTCCTTGAAGCTGTGGATCTTCTCGCGCAGGCTGTTCCAGAAGGAGTCGGTGTGGGCCTCGGGCAGGTCCTCGAGGATCTTGTCCAGCACCGGGGCTTCGAACTGCTTGAAGCGCTTCTGGGGCGGCTTGTCCGCGTCGTAGCCCAGGGCGCGCAGCTTGTGGCCGATGCGCTTGAGCCAGCTCTCGGGCAGGCTCGTGTAGGAGCCGTCCTTGAGCTGCACGTAGCGCTTGCCTTGCGTCCAGGCCTTCCAGATCTTCTCGATCGGCACCTTCTGGTCGTCGTACTGGACCTGCAGGTCGAGGTTGAACCACTTCTCCTCTTCCTTGGACTCCACCTCGGCCACGATGACCGGCGTCGACAGGCGCACCTTGTAGCGGGTCAGGTTCTTCTCGCCGTAGACCCGGTACTTCTCCACGAGCTTGGGATAGGCGTCGAGGAGGAAGACGATGGCCTCCTCGGTCTCCAGGAACCAGTTGGCGTTGTTTCTGGCCTGGAAGCGCATGTCCGTGAGCATGTTGATGAGCGTGAGCTCGTGGTTGCAGTCCCGGGCGATGAGGTAGGACTTGCCCTCGTAGAGGTAGGAGGCGGTCATGAGGTCGGGGTTGGGCCCCGGCACCGTGATCTCGCCGTGCTCGGTCTGGTAGACGTTCTGGATCTGCAGGGTCAGCAGGCTGCCTTCCTCGTCCAGGAAGATCTTCGGGTCGTAGGTGGCCGGCACGAAGAACGGCTGCATTTTGACCAGGAACTCCTCCTGGCCGTACAGGTCCGTCATGGGCAGGTGGGTCCAGACGCGGTCGAGAAACTCCGACACGTCGGAGGTGGGAATGAAAGGCGTGTTCTGCACCATGTCCGAGACGAGCTGGGGCGGCAGCCCCGTCTGCACCGGGTAGAAGGCGTTCTTCCAGCAGACCCAGATGGGCATCTGGCCGTAGAAGTAGACTTCCTGGCCGAGGATGGAGAAGGGAGCCTTGCTGGGGCTGCCGAGCAGGATGTCGAAGGAGAGCCCTTCCTCGGAAAGCTTGGGCGCGAGCTGCAGGCGCATGGTCTTGGACTCGATGCGCACGGGCTGCTCGGTGTCGCGCCAGTAGAGGTAGTATTCCTTGCCGATGGCCCAGAAGAACCAGGCCAGAAATCCCGGCGGCAGCTCCACCCGGTGCCCGGCGTAGTCCAGGTGATGGTAGAGCATCTCGGCCACCACCGGCAGGGTGGGGGAGAGCTCGGACCAGTCCGGATTCTTGATGATCTGTTCCAGGGTGATTTCGGTGTGGACCTGGGAGATGCCGGACTTGTTCTGGCGGGCGCGGAAAAAGGCCACCTGGAGCCGCCCCGGTTCGGGGTGGAAGCGGAAGATCAGGTAGTGGCGGCCGGGTTCGGGCTCGGGCTCGGAGGAGAAATAGGCCCGGAAGGTCTGCCGCCATTCGCCGCGCGGCAGGGACGGGGCCTCGTGGCCGTCGCCCTCGGCCTCTTCCAGAGAGTGGATGCACTTGAGCGCCGTGGCCCCGATGTGGCGGCACACACCGGAAAAGGAATCCGGGCAGTTGCAGAAGAAGTTGATGGTCTCTTCCTTGAGGTTGACGGACAGTTCCGAGGAATACACCTGGAAGTCGTCGCCCTGCACCTGCCCTTCCACGTCCCAGAAGTGGTCGTGCTTGTTGACGGACAGTTTTTGGATGCCGCCGGCCGCCACGATGGCGTGGGCGCCGTCCAGAATGTATTCGGGAATCGTCTCCCTGACGAATTCCGAAAGCACCGATTTAATTTTCGTTTCGTCGTTTCCAGAGGCCATGGGCCAAGGGCTCCTTGCGTAGCGTGGTACTGATCGAGGCAAGCCGCGTCGACCCAGGCCAGGGAAGTCACAGGCTATCCGGCCCGCATAGCGGATTCCAGAGAAATTGGGAATGGAAATGTTGCCTGGCCGCCCTGCCTCCCTGGCCGGCCGGGGCCGGGGAAAAAGGGCTTTTAATTTGCGCGCGCCCCGTATATCCCTAAGGGGACGGAACCTTGCGCATCCGCTCCAATATGTCGAATCGGGCGCATGATGCAAGCGAAAAGGAGTCCTATGCCGGCGGTTCGTACGGTTTTCCCCCTTGTTCTGGTCTTTCTTCTGGCGCTTTGGGGTTGCGAAGGCCCTTCGGATAAGGCGCAGGACTCCAAAACCGGGACAAAGGCCCCCGTGGACCAGGCCCAGCCCGCTCCCGTCGGCGATCCCGTGCCGGGCGGGCGCATCGTCATGGCCGTCATCGGCGAGCCCTCGAACCTCATTCCCCCCTTGTCCTCGGACTCCGCCTCCCACGATGTGGCCGGCCTCCTCTACGTCTCGCCCCTGCGCTACGACAAGGACATCCAGCTCGAATGCTTCGCCGCCGAGCGCTACGAAGTGCTGGAAGACGGCAAGCTCCTCAAGTTCTGGCTGAAGCCTGGCATCCGCTGGACCGACGGCGTGGAACTCACGGCCGAGGACGTGGAATTCACCTACAAGCTCATGATCGATCCCAAAACGCCCACGGCCTACGCCGAGGACTACAAGGCCGTGGCGAGCTTCACCGTCACGGGCAGATACTCCTTCGAGGTCCGCTACGCCGAGCCCTTCGCCCGGTCGCTGGTCACCTGGGCCGGCTCCATCCTGCCCAAGCACCTGCTGGCCGGACAGGACCTCATGAACACCAAGTACGCCCGCGAACCCGTGGGCGCGGGCCCCTACAAGCTGACCAGCTGGGAGCCCGGCCGCAAGCTCGTCCTCGACGTCAACGCCGACTACTTCGAGGGCCGGCCCTACATCGACCAGGTCGTCTACCGCATCATCCCGGACCCGGCCACCATGTTCCTGGAACTCAAGGCCGGGGGCATCGACATGATGGATCTCACTCCCCAGCAGTTCCTCTACCAGACAGGCGGCCCCTCCTGGGAGGCCGACTGGCGCAAGTTCAAGTACCTCTCCTTCGCCTATACCTATATGGGCTACAACCTCAAAAGCCCGTTTTTTTCCGACGTGCGCGTGCGACGGGCCTTCGCCCACGCCGTGAACAAGGAGGACGTGGTCAAGGGGGCGCTCCTTGGCCTGGGGCTTCCCACCATCGGTCCCTACAAGCCCGGCACCTGGATGTACGACGAGGACGTCAAGGACTACGCCTACGATCCGGCCCTGGCCAAAAAGCTCCTGGCCGAGGCCGGCTGGCAGGACCGCAACGGCGACGGCGTGCTCGAGGACGCAAGCGGCCGGCCCTTCGCCTTCACCATCCTCACCAACCAGGGCAACGACCAGCGCATCAAGACGGCCACCATCATCCAGAGCCAGCTGGCCGCCGTGGGCGTCAAGGTCGAGATACGCACCGTGGAATGGGCGTCGTTCATCAAGGAATTCGTGGACAAGGGCAATTTCGACGCGCTGATCCTCGGCTGGACCGTCACCCAGGACCCGGACGCCTTCGACGTGTGGCACAGCAGCCGCGCCGTGCCGGGCGGGCTCAACTTCGTGGGATTCAAGAACGCCGACGCCGATGCCCTGCTGGACAAGGGCCGCCACACCGTGGACCAGGCCGAGCGCAAGAAGATCTACGACGCCTTCCAGGAGATACTGCACAGCGAACAGCCCTACCTGTTCCTGTACGCGCCCTATTCCCTGCCCATCCTGTCCTCGCGCTTCCAGGACGTGGCCGTGGCCCCGGCCGGCATCACCTACAACTTCACCAAGTGGTGGGTGCCCCGGGACAGGCAGAAGTTTCGCCTGGAACCGTAGGAGCACGGGCGAACGCCCGCAACACTGCCCGCGAAACGACCAACCCCCCGGTGAACGAGGCCGGGTCGGCCATATGATCCGCATCAACGAAATCCTGGACAAGACCGCCGTCTACCTGACCGAACAGGAACAGGCGCTCATCACCAAGGCCTACGTGTTTTCGGCCGCGGCCCATGCCGGACAGGTGCGCCTGTCCGGCGAGCCCTACCTGTCCCACCCCCTGGAGGCGGCCGGCATCCTGGCCGACATGCGCCTGGACGCGGCCAGCATCGCCTCGGGCCTGCTCCACGACACCGTGGAGGACACCAAGGCCACGGTGGACGAGCTGGAAGAGCTCTTCGGCGAGGAAGTGGCCGACATCGTCGACGGCGTCACCAAGATCAGCCTCATCCCCTTCGAGTCCAAGGAAGAGGCGCAAGCCGAGAACATCCGCAAGATGATCCTGGCCATGGCCAACGACATCCGCGTCGTCCTGGTCAAGCTGGCCGACCGCCTGCACAACATGCGCACCCTGGAGTTCCAAAAGCCCCACAAGCAGGCCCTGATCGCCCAGGAGACCATGGACATCTACGCGCCCCTGGCCAACCGCCTGGGCCTGCACCGCATCAAGACCGAGCTCGAGGACCTGAGCTTCAAATATTTGAAACCCGACGTCTACAGCCAGATCAAGGCCGGCGTGGACCGCCACCACACCTTGGACGAGGCCTACATCGACCGGGTCATCGGCCAGATCAGGGAGATGCTCGGCGAAAACAGCATCCGCGCCCGCATCTTCGGCCGCCGCAAGCACCTGTGGAGCGTGTTCAACAAGATGCGCGTCCAGGGGCTGACCATCGACCAGGTCCACGACCTGGTGGCCTTCCGCGTCATCGTCGAGACCATCCGCGAATGCTACTCCGCGCTGGGGCTCGTGCACTCCATCTGGAAACCCGTGCCGGGGCGCTTCAAGGACTACATCTCGATGCCCAAGGCCAACATGTACCAGAGCCTGCACACCACCGTCGTCGGCCCGGACGGGGAGCGCATCGAGATCCAGATCCGCACCGTGGAGATGAACAGGCTGGCCGAGGAGGGCGTGGCCGCCCACTGGAAGTACAAGGAGCGCGAAAAAGGCAAGTTCAACCCCAAGGACGTGGAGCGCTTCTCGTGGCTGCGCCAGATCATGGACTGGCAGCGCGAACTCAAGGACTCCCGCGAGTTCGTGGCCAACCTGCGCTTCGACCTCTTCCAGGACGAGGTCTACGTCTTCACGCCCAAGGGCGAGGTCAAGGAGCTGCCCGAGGGAGCCACGGCCGTGGACCTGGCCTTCCTCATCCATACCGCCATCGGCGAGCACTGCGCCGGGGCCAAGGTCAACGGTAGGATCATTCCCCTCGAAACGCCGCTCAAAAACGGCGACACCGTCGAGATCATCACCGACAAGAACCGCCGCCCCAACCGGGACTGGCTCAAGTTCGTCAAGACCGCCAAGGCCCGTACCCGCATCAAGCACTTCATCCGCACCGAGGAACGCGCCCGCTCCATCATCCTCGGCCGCGAAATGCTCGAAAAACAGGGCCGCAAGGACGGCGTCAACATCCAGAAGGCCATCAAGGACGGGGCCATGCTGGGCGTCGCCCGGGAACTTTCCCTGCCCGGCGTCGAGGACGTGCTCTCGGCCGTTGGCTATTCCCGCATCACGCCCAAAAAGATCATCGGCCGGCTGCTGCCCAAAAAGGAAGGCGAGGAGGGCGACATCCACCTCAAGGTGGAACCGCCCGTCACGCCGGCCGAAGGCCTCGCCGCCCCGGCCAAGGGCAAGCCCGGCGAGGGCGTGCGCATCCAGGGCGTGGACAACGTGCTCGTGCGCCTGGCCCAATGCTGCAACCCCGTGCCCGGCGATCCCATCGTCGGCTACATCTCGCGCGGCCGCGGCGTGGTCGTGCATACCCACGACTGCCCCAACATCCCCAACCTCGAATCCGAACGCCTCATCCAGGTTAACTGGGAAGGCGAAAAGGAACAGCCCTACCCGGCAGGCCTGTCCATCCTGGCCAAGAACCAGAAAGGCGTGCTCGGCAAAATCTCCCAGGTGCTCGCCGAGGAAGGCGTCAACATCGACTCAGGGGCCATCCACTCCAATATCGACGGCACGAGCCAGCTCATCTTCCGCGTCGAAGTGCGCGATTCCAGCCACCTCTACCGCACCATCGAACGCATCAGCCGCCTCGAATCCGTCATCGCCGTCAAACGCCGCGCCGTCACCGACGAACTCGGCACCGGCCCCGACGCCGCCGACGAACCGGTCGGCTAGGGTCGGTGGGAATCGGGGCTTTGCCCCGAACCCCACTGGGGCGTTGCCCCAGACCCCAGCAGGGCTCAGCCCTGCACCCGCCAGGGCGTTGCCCTGGACCCACCGGGGGGCATGATGCCCCCCGGACCCCCTCGGCGGCGTAGGCGGGCGGGGTTGGCTGCGGTCACCGGTGCGGTTGCCGTTGGCGGACCGAAGATGGGGGCGGAATTTGGCCTGC
>NZ_JARKOZ010000065.1 GCF_029978005.1 Solidesulfovibrio sp.
GGCGTGCCCGTGGTCAGCTCGGCCATGGGGCCGGGAGCGCAGGCCTTCGCCGGCTACTACGACAACACCGACCTGGCCACAAGGCTCATGGCCGTGGTCGGCCAAACGGCCGTGGCCAGTAATTAGGATGGGGGAGACGCCTCCGGCGGCCAGGAGGGGGTGACCCCCTCCTGGACCTCCCCGTCCGGGGAAAGTACTTGATGTGGGGTTGGTCGCGGAAGGCGCGGCCGGCCCCACGATCCGTTTGGGGAGTGGAATCGATGCAAGGGGATGCTTGTCCCTGGCCGCGTCGCCTCCGGGCGCGCCGCGACGCCGTGTTCGCCCTGGCCGTGGCCGTGTGCTGCCTGGCGCTCTGGCACTGGCCCACGGGCTTCGAGGACCGCCTGCCCCCGGACGCGGTGCAGGTGCAGGCCAGGGTGCTGGCCGTGGACGACGGGCACGTGCACCAGTACGGCATCGTGCGCGAGGGCGAGCAGCGCGTGACCCTGGAGCCGCTTTCCGGCCCCTTTGCCGGCAGGCGCATCGTCGCGGACAACATCCTGCTCGGCAAGCTCGAGCTGGACAAGGTCTTCGCCCCAGGCGACCTCGCCCTGCTCGTCCTTTCGCTGCGCGACGGCGAGATCGTCTCGGCCGTGGCCCAGGACCACTGGCGGCTCACCCTCCAGGGGGCGCTGCTCGGGCTTTTCGCCCTGGCGCTTGTCGCCTACGCCGGCTGGACCGGGGTCAAGGCCATGCTGTCGTTTCTCTTCGCCGCCCTGTTGCTGTGGAAGGTCTTGGTGCCGCAATTCCTGGCCGGCCGCGACCCCATGCTCGTGACCCTGGCCGTCCTGGCCGCGCTCATGGCCGCCGTCGTCTTTCTGGTCGGCGGGCTCAACCGCCGGGCCCTGGCCGCCTACCTCGGGTCCGTGGGCGGCGTGGCCGCGACCTGCCTGCTCTCCCTGGCCACGGCCCCGGGCTTCGCCCTGCCCGGCGCGGTCAAGCCCTTCGCCGAGACCCTGCTCTATACGGGCTACGCCCACCTGGACCTCGGCGGCATGTTCCTGGCCGCCATTTGCCTGGGCGCGAGCGGCGCCATCATGGACGTGGCCATGGACGTGGCCGCGAGCCAGGCCGAGGTGGCGGCCCACCACCCGGGCATCGGGACCTGGGGGCTTTGCCTGTCGGGATTTCGCGTGGGCCGCGTCGTGGTCGGCACCATGGCCACCACGCTCCTTCTGGCCTACTGCGGCGGCAGCCTGGCCCTGCTCATGGTGGTCATGGCGCAAGGCGTGCCGCTTATAAACGTCGCCACCATGCCCCACGTGGCCGCCGAGATCGCCAACACCCTGATCGGCAGCCTGGGGCTGGTCACGGCCGCGCCGCTCACGGCCCTGGCCGGAGCGGCGCTGTTGCGCGGGAAGAGGGAAGAGAGGGGGAGGCCTCCGGCGGCCAGGAGGGGGTGACCCCCTCCTGGACCTCCCCGATGGGGGAGGGTTAGCCCGGGCGGCGCGGGCCGGGCTGGGACGGGATTTTCTTGGCGGCGAAGATCGCGGGCTTGGCCATGGGCACGGTGAGGATGGTCAGGGATTCGGCCGGCAGGCGCAGTTGCGCCAGGCCGCCGGTCACCGTCACGACGGCTTCCCGGGACAGGACCGGCCGGGGGTCGTCGGGCCCCGTGCCGCGCCATACCCGGCGCGCCGCCTCGGCCCCGGTCCGGCCGCCCTCGATGCGCACGGCCACGTCCCGGGCCGCGTCCTTGTTGATGAGGTAGACCGTGAGCCGGCCCTGGCGGTCGTCGCGCGCGGCCACGGCCCGCACCCCCGGCGCGTCGGCGCTGGCCACGATCCGGTCGCCGAGGCCTTCGGCCAGGAGCTTGACGGCCATACCCGTGGGCAGGGGCGTGTTCCTGCCGTCCAGGGCGTCCCAGAGCTCGGGCTTGTCGTCGTTGTGCAGCCAGCGCGTGGCCCAGATCTGCGCCGTGACCACCCGGGGGTCGCTTATGGCCTGGCCGAGCATGTCGAAGAGCACCAGGGCGTGGCCCAGGGTGTTCTCGTGCTTCCAGCCCAGGTTTTGCGGATGGGCGTACCAGTCGGCGGAATTGATTTCCGTGAGCAGATAGCGCAGCCGCTCGGCCAGCCCCGGCGGGCCGTACTTGCGGGCGGCCTTGTCGATCTCCGAGACCCCGAGCATGCGCACCGGGTTTTCCCGGTAATAGTCGTAGCCGTACCAGGCGTAGCACGGATATTCGTGAACCGAGACGAAGTCGATGCTGCCGGCCGCCTTGCCGAAGACCTCCCGCCACCAGGGCGTGGCGTCGCCGCTCAAGTTGTCGAGCGCCCCCACGTCGTCGGCCCCCACCGGGCCGCCCGCCCCGACCTTGATGGACGGGTCAACGCCCTTCATGGCCGCGGCGAAGATCGGAAAGTCCCGGGCGTAGTCCGCCGCCCGGGCCCCGCCGTTGTAGACGTAGAAATAGGATTCGTTGCCGATCTCCCAGTATTTGATGCCGTAGCCGCGGGTGATGTTGGCGTAGCGCACCAGGGAGACGGCGTTTTCGAGCAGCTCGGCCATGTCCGGCACGGTCTCGCCCGGCGTGCCGGGCTTGTACATGGAATCGTAGGCCACCACGATGACCGGTTCGGCCCCGGTGCTGCGGCAAAGCCGCATGAAGGCGTCGATGTCCATGGGCCGGCGCGAGAAGCGCTTGCGGGACAGGTCGAACACGCGGGAGTCGTTGGAGGGCCATTCGTCCGGCCCCAGGCGCGCGAGCGTCGGGCTCGGCCGCATGAACGGCGGCGCGGCCCAGAGCATGCCGTCGGATTTTTCGCCGCCGGGATAGCGCAGCGTGCCGACGCCGAGGTCGAGCACGGCCCGGGCGAGCTTGCGCGCCCCGGGACGACGGTTGCCGTCGGCGTCCATGAGGTAGTTGACGTTGATGCCAAGCAGCTCCCGGCTGGTCGGCCGCACCGTCTTGGCGGCGTCCACCGTCACGGTTTGCGGCGCGTCGGCGGCGCGGGCGTCGGGGCCGGGAAGCGCCAGGGGGACAAGGCTTGCAAGAACGAGAAATACGAAAAACGAAAAACGCGGCATCGGGCCACTCCATGCGGGAAGCGGCCAAGCCTTTAGCCTCGTCGGGCGTTCCTGACAAGGGCCGGCGAACGACGTTTCCGTGACATTACCATCCGGCGTTCCCGACGTAACCGCCGGCCCGGCCGTGCGACCACACGGCAACAAACCGGGGAGGCGAAAGGCATTGCACGGCGGCAAGGGGGCAAAACCGCCCTTGCAAGGGCCTCGGCTTTGATAGTAATGCAGGGCGCGCGGCTGCCCGGCCCCTGGCCCTGGCCGCGTCCCCGGACAAATCGGTCCCCGTTGGGACCCGGAGGAATTCCCTATGACGCTTTTCCGTCGCCTCGTCCTTCTGGTCGCGGCCTTGCTGTGCCTGTCGTCCACGGCGCTCGCCGCCGACGCCAAGACCTACGCCGTGGCCCCCTTCACCGTGCACGGCCCCGAGAAATACCAGTACCTGAGCCAAGGCGCCCAGAGCATGCTCGAGTCGCGCATGAACTGGCCGGGCCACTTGGCCCCGGTGGACAAGGCCAAGGTGACGGGCCGGCTGGCCAAGGCCCCGGCCTCGGACGCCGAGGCGAAAAAGGCCCTCTCCGACATCGGCGCGGACTTCCTGGCCTACGGCTCGGTCACCGTGTCCGGCGAGCAGGCCAGCGTGGACATCACGGTGCTCGGCCGCGACGGCAAGAAATGGCCGAAAAACTTCACCGCCAAGCTGGCCGACCTCATCCCGGCCATGGAGCGGGCCGCCCAGTCCCTCAACAACGAGATATTCCAGCGTCCGGCCTCGGGTTCCGGCCAGGCCGCCGGCGGCCAGACCATCAACCAGATGAATCCGGATTTCGTGGTCAACCAGACCAGCGAGAACCAGAAGGCCTACCTCAACCCGAGCTTCCGCTACGCCGGCCCTTCCGACACCCCGGGCGTGTGGCGCAGCCAGTCCATGCCCATCGTCTCCAGCGGCATCGCCATCGACGACCTCAACGGCGACGGCAAGAACGAAGTCGTCATCATGGCCAAGGACTCCATCGAGGTCTTTGCCTACAAGGACCGCCAGCTGATGCCCCTGGCGCGCTACCCCGTGTCGCCGAACCTCAAGCTCCTCAAGGTCAGCACGCTGGACATCAACGGCGACGGCAAGGCCGAGATCATCGTCTCCGCCAGCTACTTCAAGGAGCCCCGCTCCTTCGTCCTGTCGCTTGAAGGCAACCAGCTGAAAGAGCTCTACAAGGACGTCAAGCTCTACATGAACGTGGCCACCGTGCCGCCCGACTACACCCGCCAGCTGGTGGGCTCCAAGGGCGACCCCAAGGAGCTGTTCGCCCAGGGCGTGCACAACGTCATCTTCTCCGGCGGCCAGCCCATGCGGTCCACCAAGCTGAACCTGCCCACCAAGGCCAACCCGGTCAACTTCGCCTACCTGCCCGAGAAGAGCGGCTACAAGGTCCTCCTCAACGACGACCGCGACCACATCGTGGTCTACACGGCCAAGGGCGAGCGCGTGGCCGCCACCGAGGAGGAATACTGCGGCTCGGCCATCGGCCTCGAGTTCGACCCGCTCATGGCCCCCATGGAAAAGCCCAAGACCGACCACCTCTGGACCTACTACTACATCCCGCTGCCCATGCTCGTGGCCAACCTGGACAAGGACGAGCGCTACGAGGTGCTCGTCAGCAAGAACATCTCCCTGGCCGCCCAGTTCTTCGAGACCTTCCGCACCTTCTCCCAGGGTGAAATCCACGCCCTGTACTGGGACGGCGTGGGCATGAACCTCCTGTGGAAGACCCGGCGCATCAAGGGCACCGTCACCGGCTACGCCCTGGCCGACATCGACAACGACGGCCACAAGGAACTGGTGGTGTGCCTCAACACCTGGCCCGGGGCCGTGGGCGTCTACGCCCGCCGCACCATCGTGCTCGCCTACAAGCTCGACACCACGAGCATGGGCCAGCCCGGCGAGTTCGGCATCGACGCGGAATGATCCGCTGCGCCTGACCCGATCCCCACGGGGGAACCGCATCGCGCGGCGGTTCCCCCGTTTTTTTTGCCAAAACGCCAAGGCCAATCGAGGTCGCCTTGCTTGCCCTGTACCTGGCCCAGATCGTCAACTCCGGACTTGCCCTCGGCGCCGTCTACGGCCTCATGGCCCTGGGCTTTTCCCTGATCTACTGCGCCAGCCGTCTCATCAACTTCGCCCAGGGCGAGCTCCTGCTCCTGGGCGGCCTCGGCATCGCCACCCTGGCCGGGGTCATGCGCCTCTCGCCCCTGGTCGCCGTCGCCGCCGCCGCCCTGGCCGGCTTTCTCCTGGGCCGGGCGCTTTTCGCCACCACCCTCGGGCTCACCCTTCGCGCCTCGCCCCTGCGCCAGCTCATGCTCACCGTGGCCGCGAGCCTCGTCTTCCAGGGCGTCGCCATCCTGGCCTGGGGCAAGAACCCGCTCATGCCGCCGCGCCTCCTGCCCCTGCCGGACCTCCGCCTGGGGCCGCTTTTCTTCGGCCGCGACACCGTCACCGCCCTGGCCCTGGCCTTTTGCGCCATGGCCGTGCTCGGCGTGTTCCTCAAGTATTCCCGCCTGGGCCGGGCCCTTCGGGCCACCTCGCAAAACGCCGTGGCCGCCAGGCTCATGGGCATCGACCCGGTGCTGTGCCATGCCCTGTCCTTCGCCCTGGCCGGGGCGCTGGCCTCCCTGGCCGCCCTGGCCGTGGGGCCGCAGACCGGGCTGCGCTACGACATGGGCCTGGGGCTCGGGCTCAAGGGCTTCGCCGCGGCCACCATCGGCGGCTACACGTCGCTTCCCCGCGTCTTCCTGGGCGGACTGGCCCTTGGGCTGTGCGAGGCGGCGCTGGTGCTCTTTCTTTCCGGCGAACTCAAGGAGACCGCCACCTACGCGCTCATCATCGTCCTGCTCGTGGCCGCGCCGGCCGAGAGCGAAGCCGAGCGGCCCTGACATGGCCTCCTTTTCCCTGTCCCGCAAAGCCTCCCTGGCCCTTTTCTTCGCCGCCATGACGGCGGTGGGCCTCGTCACGCCCGCCCACCGGCTCATCGGCGTCAACCAGCACATGTTCCTGGCCGCCAACGTCCTGGCGCTCAATTTCTGCCTGGGCCTCGGCGGCCAGATCTCCCTGGCCCAGGCCGCCTTCGCCGGCATGGGGGCCTACGCCTCGGTGCTGCTCCACGCCCGGTTTCCGGGCGCGACCCTGGTCATCGTCCCGACCGTGGTCCTCGGCGTCGGCCTGCTGGCGGCCCTGGTCAGCCGGCCCATGGAGCGCCTCGGCGAGGGTTTCCTGGCCATGGCCACGCTGTGCGTGTCGCTCGTGTGCGTCAACGTGGCCCTGACCCTGGAAGGGGTCACGGGCGGCGCGGCCGGGCTCATGGTGGAGCGCCGGCTGGCCCTGCCCGGCGTCGGCGAACTGGGCGGCGACCGCCTCACCTTCTTTCTTTTCCTGCTGCTTCTGGCCCTGGGGTCCTACATCTTCCTGGCCCTTCGCGACAGCCGCCTGGGCCGGGCCCTGGCCGCCTGCCGCGACGACCGGCACGCCGCTTCGAGCCTCGGCATCGACCGCCCGGCGGTGCGGGCCGTCTCCTTCGGCCTGGGCGGCGGGCTCTCGGCCGCGGCCGGCGTGGTCCACGGCCACTACACCGGGTTCATCAGCCCCGAGCAGTTCAGTCTGGAACTCTCGCTCAAGGCCCTGCTCTTCCTGGTCATCGGCGGCCCGGGCAACCTCCTGCGCCCCATCCTGGCGGCGCTTGTGCTGGAAACGGCCATGGGCTGGCTCCAGTTCCTGGGCGAGGCCCGCACCCTGGTCAACGGGCTGCTGCTCGGCGCGGCGCTGCTCGCGGGCTATTGGCGGGTGCGCCGCTAGGCCGCGTCCGCCCGCCTCCGCCGCCTTGCGAAAATGATTTACAACGCCTCCGGTTGCGGTACAAAATCCGCGTCGCCTGATGGCGATCACCACGCTCCGGAGGCTTCCCCCCATGGCCAAGATCCTGATCCTTCTCGCCGCGCTGCTTTTGCCCGCGGCAGCCTTCGCCGCCGCCGCGCCCGAGGGCGACCCCATCGTCATCGGCGGGCTCTTCGCCCAGTCCGGCCCGGCCGCCGTGGTCGGCACCCCGAGCAAGCTCGTGGCCGAAATGACCGTCGCCCAGCTCAACGCCACCGGCGGCATCCTCGGCCGCCCGGTCAAGCTCATCAGCTACGACACCGAATCCTCGCCCGACGTGGCCCTGCGCCAGGCCCGCCAGCTCGTCGAAGGCGACAAGGTGCTGGCCATCATCGGCCCCACCTCCACGGGCGAAGGCCTGGCCGTCAAGAAGTACACCGAGGAGAAGAAGGTGCCGGCCATCATGACCGTGGGCGGCGACGCCATCATCGCCGGCGGCAAGTTCGGCCCCTTCGACTGGACCTTCAAGGCTCCCCAGCGCACGGCCACGGCCGTGGACAAGATCTACGAGTACCTCAAGGGCAAGAACATCTCCAAGATCGCGGTCATGAGCTCCAAGGACGCCTTCGGCCAGGACGGCCTGGCCGAGCTCAAGGCCAACGCCGGCAAGTTCGGCGTGGAGATCCTCGCCGAGGAGAGCTTCGACCCCAAGGGCACCGACTTCTCGGCCCAGGCCTTCAAGCTGCAGGCCGCCAAGCCGCAGGCCGTGATCGTCTGGACCATCGGCCCGGCCGGAGCCATCGCCGCGAAAAACTTCGCCGCCCTGCCCGGCGAGCGCCCCCTGCTCGTGCAAAGCCACGGCCAACCCGGCCCCAGCTACCTGGAACTGGCCGGCGAGGCCGCCGGCGGCACCATCATGCCCGGCACCAAGCTCATGGCCCCGGAATCCCTGCCCGACGAGGACCCGCAGAAAATCGTCATCGAATCCTTCATCAAGGCCTACAAGGACGCCGGCATCCAGGAGAAGTTCCCGCTCAACACCCACTCGGGCTACGCCTACGACGCCCTGGCCCTTCTGCGCGCCGGCCTGGAGAAGGCCGGCAAGGCCGATCCCGAGGCCCTGCGTGCGGCGCTGGAAAAACTCCAGAACGTGGTCGGCGTCTCCGGCGTCTACACGACCTCCTCCCAGGACCACAACGGTCTGCACGGGGATTCCATGATCATGCTCATCGTCGATTCCGGCCGCTACAAGCTGGCGCCATAGCATTGCATACTTAAAAAATACGTCAGTATTTTTTAAGATAATGACTTATCATTCTTATGTGCCGCTATCCAAGGCATGGCGCTAGATAAGATGCGAGGGGAATCCCTTTTTGCAAAAAGGGGTTCCCCTTGCGCTCCCCTCCCGAAAAACTCCAAGGGGTGGGCGATGTCCCGCGCCGGCAACGCGGCTTACGCACCCGCCTCGCGTAGCGACGCCTTCGGAGCCCCATGAAGACCCCGGTTCAGACGTTCGTCGTCAGCGAGGCCGAAGCCGGCCAAAAACTCCTGCAGTACCTCGTGCGCCGCCTTGGCGGCGCGGTGCCCCAAGCCGCCCTGCAACGCTTCATCCGCACCGGCCAGGTGCGCCTGGACGGCCGGCGCGCCAGGCCCTTCGACCGCATCGAGCAGGGCCAGAAGGTGCGCGTGCCGCCCTACGAGCCCGGCGAGGCCCCAAGCGCCCCGACGGCCGCGCCGCTCGCGGCCGTGCCCCGGGACGCCCGCCGGCAGCCCCGGACGCTCCGGTCGGCAGCGCCGGCCAAGGCGCAGACCCATGCCGCACCGGTCCTGGATATCCTCCACGAGGACGCGGACCTCCTGGTGGTGGTCAAGCCGGCCGGCCTGCCCGTGCACCCGGGTTCGGGCCACGCCACGGCGCTCACCACCATCCTCCACGCCCGCAGCCGCGACGCACCCTTCCGCCCCACCCCGGCCCACCGCCTGGACCGCGACACCACGGGCGTGCTGCTCGTTGCCAAAAGCTACCGCATGCTGCGGCGCATCCACGACGAAATGCTCGCCGGCGAGGCGCGGAAGGACTACCTCGCCTGGGTCTGGGGCCGCTGGCTCCTCGGCGAGGTCAACGAATGGGTCACGCTGCGCGACAGGCTGTCCAAGCAGGGCGGTCCGGGACGGGAGCGGGTGGAGGCCGGGGAGGACGGCAAGGAGGCCGTGTGCAAGGCGCGGCTGCTCGGCCACATGCCCACGGCCAGCCTCCTCGAAGTACGCCTGGAAACGGGCCGCACCCAGCAGATACGCGCCCAGCTCGCCGCGCGCGGCCACCCCATCGTGGGCGACCCCAAATACGGCGGCGGCGCGCCGCCCCTGCTCCTGCACGCCTGGCGGGTGACGCTCACCGACGCGGCCTTTTGCGCGCCGCCAGCCTGGGAAGCGCCCTGGACCGTCAAGCGCCTGCGTCGGGCGAGCTTCGCCGACTGCCTGGGCCAGGACGCCGGCCCGCCGTAGCGCTCCCGGGAATCAGTCCGCCGGAAAGGCCAGGGCGGCCAGCCGCCCCAGGATGATGGCTCCGGCCTGGGCCACGTTCATGGAATCGAGCGGCCTGGCCTGGGGAATACGGCAAAGGACCTGGCAGCGCTTGCGGATGCCGGGCCGCAACCCCTCCTCCTCGTTGCCGAGCACCAGCATCAGCGGGAAGGCGGGGGTGAAGGAAAACACGTTTTGCGCCCCCTCCTCGCCGGCCGCGCCGATGACCGTGAACCCGGCGTCGAGCGCTTCGTCCAGGGCCCGGGACAGATTGGCCGCCTTGGCCACGGCCAGGCGCGAGAGCGTGCCGGCCGCCGCCTTGGCTGCGCCGGGGCCGAGCCTGGCCCCCTCGTGACGCGGCAGGATGAGGCCGCCGCCGCCCAGGGCGTAGAGCGTGCGGGCCAGCGTCCCGACGTTGCCCGGGTCCTGCACCCGGTCCAGGGCCAGGGCCACGGGCAGGGGCGCGGCCCGGGCCGCGTCCAGCACGTCGGACACGTCCACGAACTCGCCGGCGGCGAGCCGGGCCAGCACGCCTTGATGGTTGCCGGGATAGATGCGGTCCAGGTCGGCGGCGGGCACGAAGCGGAAGCGCACCTTGGCCTGGCGGCAGGAGGCGACGATGGCGTCGATGTCCGCGCCGCGCAGGCCCTGGCGCAGCAGCACGTCGTCCACGGTGGCGGGCTGGGCCTCCAGGAGTTCGCGCACGGGCTTGCGGCCGGGCAGCAGATCCTCGGGAACGGGAGCGGACGCAGGGGACGCGACGGCCGGCGGGGCGGGCCTGGGCGGGCGCGCCGCGGCCGGCGGCCGGCGGGAACGGTCATGGGCAGACATGCCCCTTGTTGGCGCAAAGCGTGCGCGACGACAAGTCTTTTTTTCCCTTGCATTTGCGAACGCTTTGGACTAACAAAGCGGTAATTATCAAAATATTACGATAGTTACGACTCTCTGCGGCAACACTTCGGCGCGCCCTCCGACCGGCGGCCGGTTGCCGTTTTCCTTCCCGGAGACCCCGCATGGCCCGATACATCCTGTGCATCGTCCTGCCCCTCCTGCTGGCCCTGGCCGGCTGCGCCGGCAACAAATACGACAAAAACACCGACATGAAGGCCAACCTCGAGCCCGAGGTCTGGGACACCAGCCAGATCCTCAAGGACCTCAAGCGCGGCCGCCCGCTGACCGAGCAGGAGAAGAAGGCGCTGGCCTCGCGCGGAGCCATCCAGTTCAACCTGGATGTGGCCGACAACGAGGAAGTGCAGATGTTCCTGCAATACTTTTCCATGGACAAGAAAGGCACCATGGAGAAGTGGCTGCAACGGGCCGAGCCGCACCTGCCCTACGTCCGGGCCGTGCTGGCCAGCTACAACCTGCCGCCGGACCTCATCGTGCTGCCTTTCATCGAGTCGGGCTACAGCACCATGGCCTATTCGCCCGTGGGCGCGGGCGGCATGTGGCAGTTCATGCCCTACACCGGCCGGCGCTTCGGGCTGACCGTGGACTGGTGGGTGGACGAGCGCCGCGACCCCTACAAATCCACCGTGGCCGCGGCCAAGTACCTGACCAAGCTCTACCAGATGTTCGGCGACTGGAATCTGGCCCTGGCCGCCTACAACGCCGGCGAGGGCAAGATCTCCCGGGTCATGGCCGCCAGCGGCCAGTGCGACTTCTTCGACATCGCCAAGGACCCCAAGCTCCTCAAGGAGGAGACCCGCCACTACGTGCCCAAGTTCCTGGCCGTGCTCAAGATCTTCCAGAACCTCGACAGCCTGGGGTTCAGGAAGATCAACTGGCAGGCCGGCCCCAACCTCAAGGAGGTTCCGGTCCCGGGCGGCACGGACCTGCTGGCCCTGGCCCAGGCCTGCGACATGGGCTGGGAGCAGTTCCGCGAATACAACCCGGGCTTTCGCCGCCAGGTGAGCCCGCCCGACGCCACGGTCAACGTGTACGTGCCCGTGGCCAAGGAACAGGTCGTGCTGGCCTTCCTGAAAAACCCCGGCAACTACCCCGCCGGCGGAGTGCAGACCGTCACGGCCCAGTCCGGCGACACCTGGTGGGCCATCGCGCGGCGCGCCGGCATGCCCGTGGCCGAGCTGCGGCAGCTGAACGCCTCCCTGCCCGAGGATCTGCCGCCCGGACAGACCGTGCGCGTGGCCCTGAGCGCCTCGGGCGTGGACAACACCGCCCTGGCCGAGGGCCCGGACGCCTGCGCGCCCAAGCCCCTGGCCGCCGCGTCCAAGCCGCAGCGCCACCGGGTCAACAAGGGCGAGTCCATGGGCAGCATCGCCAAGAAATACGGCGTTTCCACCAAGGAACTCATGGCCGCCAACGGCATGAAGACCGAGCGCCGCCTGACGCTCGGCTCCTGGATCGTCATCCCCGGCGGCGCGCCCCAGGCCGTGGCCAAGGCCGGCCCGGTCCCGGCCGCGCCCGTCCAGGCCCAGGCCCAGGCCGCGCCCGGCGGCAGCCACCGCGTCCAGAAAGGCGAGTCCGTCACCGGCATCGCGGCCAAGTACGGCGTGAGCGCCGACGCGCTCATGGCCGCCAACGGCATGCGCTCGGGCAAGGACCTGCGCGCCGGCGCGACCCTGACCATCCCCGGCAAGGCCGTGGCCAGGACCGAGGTTCCGGCCGCTCCGTCCCCGGCCCGCTCGGCCGCCGACTACAAGACGCCCAAGCCCCTGGCCGCCGCCCCGGCTCCGGCCGCCAACCGGCTTTTCGCGGAGAAATCCCCACCGCCTGCCCCGACCAAGGCTCCGGCCGCCGCTTCCCAGCCCGCGGCCAAGGCCGCCTCGCCGGCCGCGCCCGCCAAGCAGACCGCCGCCGCGCCGGCGGCCAAGGCCGTCAATTACAAGGTCGGCCCGGGCGAGACCGTCTGGGGCATCGCCAAGAAGTTCAACGTCGAGCCGTCCTCGCTCATGGCCTGGAACAACATGAAGAGCCCAAGCGCCCTGCAGGCCGGCTCCCAGATCACCATCCGCAAGGATTAGCCAGCCCCCGAAACGCCGAACGGGGCGCGCCCGGCGATATGCCGGCCGCGCCCCGTTTTTTTCACGCTGCGCAGTCCCCCCGCCGGGGAGGTCCGGGAGGGGGTCACCCCCTCCTGGCCGCCGGAGGCATTCGCCTCTTCCCCCTTCCTACAGTCCGGTTTCCTTGAAAATCATCTCCAGGCGGCGGCGGTTCGCGCCGATGTCGCTGTAGCCCACGCGCGAGGCGCTACGGGCGTGCAGCAGCCCGGCCGCAGGATCGTAGAGGAATTCCACGTCGTCCACGAAGCCGAAGCGGGGCGAGGAGGCCGTGGCGTGCAGGTAGCGTTCGGAGGCGTCCACCACGGTGAGGCCAAGCCCCGGCAGGGCGTCGGACAGGGCCGGGATGGGGTTTCGCGCCGCCGGGCGCGGGGCGATATGGTGCAGCACGTCCGCCTTGCGGGCCGTGGACGAAACCCAGTTGGGCTTGTCCCCGTCGGCGCGAAGGGGCCCGCCCGTGGGCGAAACCAAGGCGGGCATGCGCCGGCTCTGCCAGCCGAGCCAGGCGAACCAGACGACGCCGACGACCACCGCCACGAGCAGGACCACGGCGGCCACCTGCCCCACTGCCTCGAAAAAGGACAAGATCTTCCGCAGGGTCTCCATCATGCCTATGCCTCCAGGGCGTCGTCTTGCGCGACCAGGCCGCCGTGCCAGGCGATCCGGTCGCGTCCCGCCTCCTTGGCGGCATACAGGTATTCGTCGGCCTTCGCCAGCAGGCCGTCCAGATGGAACTCGCCGTCGGCCACGCCGAGGCTGGCCGTGACGCGGCGACCGCCGGGCAACGACGCGGCCACGGCCTGCCGCAGCCGCCTGGCCACGGCCAGGGCCTGGTCGCGATCCAGCCCCGGGAGCAGGACGCCGAACTCCTCGCCGCCCAGACGCCCGATGACGTCGCCTTCCCGCAAGGCCTCCCGCAGCCGGTCCGCCACCACGCGCAGCGTCAGGTCGCCGGCCTGATGGCCATAGGCGTCGTTTATCCGCTTGAAGTGATCCAGATCCAGCATGACCAGGCTGGCCCGGCCGCCCTGCTCCCGGACGCCGTCCAGGATGGCCCGGGCCTGCTCCAGGAAATGCCGGCGGTTGGACAGCCCGGTCAAGGCATCGGTTTCCGCCTGCTGCCGCAAGGCGTCCCGGGCGTCGCGCAGCTCCGCCTCCACCCGGCCGGAGGTCATGGACAGGATGCAAAACGTCAAGAGCGACAACAGGAACATGCTCATGAGGAGCAAGAGCTTCACGACGTGATCCGGCCCGCCGACCGGACAATCGACGGCTGCCCAGGCCTGCACGGCGCGCACGCCGAAGGCGCAGCTCACGAAAAGCAGAATCGCCGACAAGACGCTCTGCATGGAATAGGTCTTCCAGCGCCGCACCAGATACGGCTCCAGGGCCATGCGCCCGTACACGACGCAGGAACAACCGGACACGGCCACGACCCGTCGGCAGGTGTCGAGATCGAACACGCCGTAATAGACGACAAGGGCCTCGGTCAGGACGGCCAAGACGACGTTGACCAGGTCCCGTGGGCGCAGGTTCCCGACGCCGCCGTACCTGGCGATGCCGTGATACCAGAAGACGCCGTGCAGGAGCAGCAGGCCGTTGCCGATAACAAGGGAAGCGCCTTCGCCCGCGACCCTGTAGAAGATCAGCCAGACGCCACAGCTCCAGGACAACTGGCCCAGGGCCAGGGCGGCGAAGCCGGGGTAGGTCTTGCGGAAGAAATATGTGTACAGCAGCACCATGGTCAGCGAGAAATACAACACCGCCGCCATGAGGATCATCGTCCTGGCGTCAAGACCGGAGATTGCCTGTACAAATCGCTCCATGCAGGCCTTCCCGCTTCACATCGCGACCGACTTCAGACTTCCGTGAAGGCCCTACGAAGACGGCCGAGGCCGGTCAAGCCCGGGGAGCGGCTTTTCCGTAGAGGGCATCCATGAGCAACGGCCGCAATTCCTCGACCGGCAAGACTCTGCCGGTCCACAAGCGGAACTGCTCCACGGCCTGGTAGAGGAACATGTCGAGGCCGGACACCACGGCCGCGCCGGCCCTGGCAGCGTCGGCCGAAAGCACGGTGACGCGGGGATTGTAGACGAGGTCGAAGACGACCTGCCCCGGCCTCAGGCGGTCGCCGGGATAGGGGGAAAGCGCCTCGAGGCGACCGGCCATGCCCGTAGGCGTGGCGTTGACGAGAAGCCCGGCCGGGAACTCCGCCCGGGCCTCCCAGTTCACGGCTTCCAGCCCGAACGCACCGGCCAGGGCCTCGGCCTTCCCCCGCGTGCGGCCGGTGACGGCGATGCGGCGAACGCCCAGGCGCTTAAGCCCCACCACGGCCGCCCGGGCCGCGCCGCCGCTGCCCAGAATAAGCGCCGCGTCGCAGGAAACGCCCGCCTCGACCAGGGGCCGGCAAAAGCCCTCGACGTCGGTGTTCTCCGCCCACAGCACGCCGTCGCGCCAATAGAGCGTGTTGACGGCCCCGGCCTCGCGGCCGAGGTCCGTCACGACGTCCACGAACGCCATCACCGCCGTCTTGTGCGGAATGGTGACGCTTAAGCCCGACACCGGCCTTTCCCGAAACCGGGCCATGAACGCGCCCAATTCCTCGGGCGACGTGTCCCAGGCCTCGTACTTCCCGTCGATGCCGAAACGCGAAAAACCCCAATTATGGACAAGCGGACTCAGCGTGTGCCCCAACGGATGCCCGATGATCCCATACTGCCGCGTCATGACAACTCCTTTGGGCGCGAGGGGAAGGAATCTGGGGGAGGGAACCTTTTTTTGCAAAAAAAGGTTCCCTCCCCCAGACCCCCTCCTTCCCAAAAAACTCTTAAAGGGGGGTTCCCGGTAGCCACTTTTTCCGGTCTTGGGCGCGGGTCCGGAGCCGGGG
>NZ_JARKOZ010000066.1 GCF_029978005.1 Solidesulfovibrio sp.
GGGGGGATGATCCCCCCCGGCGGGGCTCGGGGCAGCGCCCCGATTCTCCTTCCCCCCCTCTCCCTCGCCCATGCGCTCCAGCACGGCGGCGCGGCCGGACCAGTCGAGCTTCTCCAGGAGATCGCGGCGGTCGATGGCCCCCATCTGGTAGAGCGCCAGCGCTTCCTCGCGCTGCTGCACCTTGGACACGGGCATGGTGGAGCCGGAGACGACGGTGAGACGGGCGGGCACGCGGCAGCGCGCGCCGTGCAGGGCCGCGACGGCCGGGCGGCCGTCCTCGGTGAAGCTGATCCAGCGTTCCTCGGTGTACCAGTTCTGCATGTGGCTGAGGAACATGCGGCCGCGTTCCCGGATGAGCCGGGAGTAGTTGCGGATCTTGCCGCGCAGGAGCGTCGCCGCCTGTTCGATGAGGGCGGCGATGGCCCGGTAGGCGATGACCGGACGATCGGGCGCGGCGGCGCGCTCCAGGTCGGCCAGGCCCGATATCTGGCTGAAAAGTTCGCGGTAGATGGCCAGGACGCTTTCGATGTCCTTGGTGTTGTTGGTAAATTCCAGATAGCGGATGCCCTGGGCCGCGGCCATGGAGGTGGGGTTGACGATGCCCAGGCGGTTGGTGAAGGCGGCGTTGGCCACGCCCGAATCCCGGGGGTTGACGATCTTCGGCCGGGCGCAGCGATCCTTGTGCGCGGTGAGCTGGGCGAGGCACTTGTCGATCTCGTATTGCAGCTCGGCCAGCTGCTCGAAATCCGAGGCCCCCCAGAGGCTGACCGGATCGGTCAGGGAGTTGGCCAGGGCGAAGGGGAAGCGGTCGTAGAGGTAGGTGGCCATGGCCTCGTCCGGACTCAGGTCCGGGTTGACCGAGGGATTGGGCCGGTCGGAGAGCACCAGGCGGCCGGCCGAGGCCACGGTGACGCAGCGGATGAAGCCCGGATAGCGCGGCGCGTCCCCGTCCATGGCGTAGTCGCGCGCCCAGCATTCGCAGACAAGCGCCGTGTCCTCGCTGGGGCCGGCCGCGCCGCTTGCGCCGGCAAGGCTTTTCACCACCTCGCCGAAGCGGGAGAAAAGCCCGCGCCGCCCGCCATCGCCCGTGGCCATCTCCTGGCGGTTGTCGCCGAGGGCGGCGAGCAGGGCCGCATCGCTGACGATCCTGCCGGCGGCCTCGGGCCAGCGGCGCCTGGCCTCGCGCAGGGGCATGGGGGTGAAGTGCAGCACGGCGGCGGCGTCGCGCAGGTCCGGGCAGCCGGTGGGAAACACGCCGAAGGCGAAGGGATCGACCACCACGGTGCGCACCTCGCCGAGGCCATATTCGAGGTCCGGGTCGAACACGACCTTTTCCACGGCCACGCCGTAGGTCTCGCCGTTGATCACCGAGCGCTCGAACACGGCCTGCTGCTCCTGTTCGACCCACCAGCAGGCGGCGGCGCGCTCCAGGGTGCGAAACAGCGCGTCGTCCCCGCCCGGCCCCACCCGGTTGACGTTGAAGGTGGGGTTGTTGTCCGTGAGCATGTTGACCGTGCGCTGGCGGTGCAGATGGAGCAGGTTGGCCGAGGCCGCAGGCGCGCCAGCCGGAACGAGTCCGTCCTGGGCGCGGCCCCGGCCCAGGCGATAGTGACGGGTCCATTTTTCGGCCAGTCCCAGGCGGGCCTTGTCGGCCACCACGGCCTCGAGGAGCTCGAAGACACGGGGTCCGACCAGGTCCGGGCGCTCGGCCGGGGGCAGGAGTTCGGAATAGCGGTCGGCCTGGGTCATCAGTTGCCCTCCTGGCGACGACGCTTGGCGGCGGGAATGCTCCACTCGCCCGCGTCCGTTTCGAGGCTTTCCCGGCCGGCCGGGTCGTAGCCCTGGGGATGGTGGCGGCAGTAGGGGCAGCGGGCGTGCTCGAAGGCGGCTTCGGGATCAAAGGGCGGCGGGAAGCCGGGCTCGAGGGGGCCGAACATGGCGCCGAGAAGCGGCGGGCGGAGGTCGGCGGGATCGAAGGCGGCGATGGCGGCGTGGCACAGGCGGCAGCGCAGGATCATGTCGGTTCTCCCCTTTGGCGGCGGCGTTTCCCGCCGCCCGCAAAGCCCATCAGTCCATGCAAAGCGGACACGAACCAGCCGGAACGCGTCACTTTCTTCGCGGATGGGGAAAAAGGCCGACAGGAATGCATTTCCTACCGCGCCGCTACCCGGGAATGGTCGCAAGAATGCGAAAAAAATCACAGGGAATCGGGCTGTTGCTCGGATTCCCATTGTGCCCGAGACTGCTTTGGGCTATATAGAATCGCATTCAAAATTTTCCTTGGGAGGAATCGCCTTATGCTTGGCATGGAGAAAAAAGTCCGGGCCCTGTACGGCGACGATGTGGAAAGCAAGGTCAACAACCCCGCCGTCGAGGCCAAGGAAACGGCCAACTCGGCGCGGGCCGGCCTGGCGCTGGCCATTTTGGCTATCGTCCTCGCGTTCGGCGTCTACGTGGCCCTGGACGCCAAACTGACGACCGTGGCCCAGTCCGTGGCCGACGTGCCGGCCAAGATGGCGACCATCGACGCCAAGGTGGCGCAGTTCGAGGGTCTGCCGGCCAAGATCCGCAAGGAAATGCAGGCGGAGAAGGTGGCGGCCTTCGCGGCCGCGGCCGACCAGCTGGCCGCGGGCCTGGACGGGGCCGAGCACAAGGCGGCCATGGCCAAGATTTCGGATATGGCCAAGCAGCTGCAGGCCGACGTGGCCAAATAGCCTGCGCGGCAAGGAGGGAAGCCATGGCCGAGTACGTGGTCGGCGTCACCGACGGCTACCATTCCATCGCCTTTGCCGACGGCCTGGAGCCGGCCGGCCGGCGTCCCTTTTCCATCACCTCCCCCTCGGACCTGACCCGGGCCGAGGCGGACATGCCCGACGGCGCGCCGGCGCTGGCGGAAGTCCGGCGCGGGGCGCTCACCGACACGTCGGCCTGATCCGGCCGGCGCGACCGAATGATGGAAGGCCGCCGTCCCCAATGGGACGGCGGCCTTTTTGCGTGGCCCTCAGGACGACAGGAAATCGACGAACCGGCTTCAGTCGCCCGAAACGAACCGGCCGTCGCTGCGCACGGCGGCCACGGACGCGTCGCGCCCCTCCATCCAGCCCGTGCGCACCGGACCGTGCGGCGCGTCGAAGGCCGGGGCGTAGGGCTTGATGTCCAGAAGCGGCGTGCCGTCGAGCACGTCCACGCCGCGCAGGCGGACCACCGCCCCCTCGATGGAGACCACCTCCACCACGGAAAGACCGATGGGATTGGGCCGCCTGGGGGCGCGGGTGGCGAACAGACCGCGCGGCGTGTTGTCGAGAAAAGGCGTGACGGTCAGGTCGTAACCCGAGGAGGCGTGGAAGAGATAGAGGAGATAGACGTGGGAAAACCCATCCAGGTCGGCCAGCCCCGGGGCCAGGGCCGGATCGAGCTCGACGCGGCCGGCCACCTCGCGGGCGCCCCCCGGTTGGATGGGCATGCCGGCAAGACTCGTGAACGGGGAACGGATGACGCCGATAGGGGTCAGGGCGACGGGACCGATCATGGCGGACCTCCGGATGCGGCGCAGGCGCGCCGGTCAATTGCCTTTGTCGAAGGTGTCGCTGGCCGCGGCCACGCCGTAGGCGAAGGCCATGCCGGCCACGCCGAGCAGGGGCGCGTAATAGGCCGGGGCGGCCAGGGCGAAGCGGATGAAGAGCGTGGCCAGGGCGAAGCCGGAATTGCGGAACACCGAACGAAAGGCCGGCTGGTAGGTGTGGGAAAGCAGCACGATGAAGATGTCGCTGAAGATGAGCACCGTGTAGAAGACCGTGAAGAAGTCGTGCACCAGCCCGGTGGCCGCGCTCTGCCAGGCGACCCACAAACCGAAGGAGAGAAAGAAGAAAAGCAGGCAAAAGGCCAGGAACTTCTTGTAGGCCACGAAGGGATAGAGCCACGGCCCCTTGGGCGACTGGGGCTTGCGGCTGTAGCGGCGGTAATACATGCCGAGCCCCAGGAAGCAGAGGAGCGCGCCCGCGCCGTCGGCCAGCATGGGCAGAAGCACATGCACGGATTCGATGAGAATGATGGGCTCGTGGAGGTGGACGAGTTCCTTGAAGGCGTCGCGCAGCAGGATCAGGCACAGGATCTCGAACTGCTTGCCCAGGGATTTGGTCACCGAGCAGGGCAGCACGAAGATGAGGTCCACCACTTCCTGGATGAGGACCAACGTGAAGGCCAGGTTGATGGCGTAGAAATGGGAGGTCGGAGTGAGGTGGGCCAGGATCGGCGGCAGCAGGCCGCGAAGGTTGAGCTCGATGCCGACAAGCCCGATGCAAAAAGCCACCACCTGGCTCATGGCCACGATGCGCCGCGTCCTTGGCCGTTCCCAGAAAGAGTGCAGGGGGTCGAACAGATTGGTGGCGAGTTCGTAAAACGTCATGGAAGTGCTTCCCGCGAGCCTTATGCCAAAGGCCCGCCGGAAAGGAAAGCCCGCGCCCGGCCTTGCCATGGCGGCCGCATTCGGTCATAGGCTGGACAATAGCCTTTTTTCCTGTCGGCCGCCGGCTGCGGCCCGCATCCAAAAACGCCCTACGGCGCATCCATGGGGAACGCTGCATGAAAAGGGTCCGCGACTGGCCGATCAGCCTCAGGATCGTGCTTCTTTGCATCGCCATGCTCACCGCGCTTTCCGCGCTCTCCGTCGGCTTTTTCCTCTACGAGCTCGGCAAGTACCGCGACGCCCGGGCGCGGCAGATGCACGAGGAGCTCTTGGCTCAGGCCAAGGATCGACAACTCGCGGCCGTGCGGCTGACGGCCGAGGTCGTCCGATACTTCCACGACGTCTCCAAGGACGAGGAGGCCATGAAGGCCCGCGCCCACGACCGGCTCAAG
The DNA here is from genome assembly GCF_029978005.1 of Solidesulfovibrio sp. Classification (GTDB taxonomy): domain Bacteria; phylum Desulfobacterota; class Desulfovibrionia; order Desulfovibrionales; family Desulfovibrionaceae; genus Solidesulfovibrio. The sequence goes on from NZ_JARKOZ010000066.1 coordinate 4,858, forward strand.
GCGGTGACGGACGCCGTGGTCAGCCAGGCCAAGGCGTTCTACGAGGCCAACAAGGACGTCCTGCCCCGCGAGGCCATCGAGGCGCGCATCAAGGAGATGACCCGCGACGCCCGGTTCGACGGGGGCAACTACGTCTGGATCAACGACACCACGCCCCGCATGGTGATGCACCCCATCCAGCCGGCGCTCGACGGCAAGGACCTGTCCGGTTTCCGCGATCCCAAAGGCACGGCGCTTTTCAACGACATGGTCGCAGTGGTGAAAAAGGACGGCCAGGGCATGGTGTCCTACATGTGGGACAAGCCGGGCGCGCCGGGCGACCCCAAGCCCAAGGTGTCCTACGTGCGGCTTCTGCCGGAGCTCGGCTGGATCTTCGGCTCCGGGGCCTGGCTCGACGACGCCACGGCCAGGCTCAAGGAGGAGGCCAAGGCGCAGGTGTCCAAGATGCGCCTGCCGGACGGCGGAAGCTTCTTCATCCTCGAGGCGGCCACGCCCGTGCCGCGCCTGATCGTGGACCCGAACCGGCCGGACCTCGTCGGCAAGACCCCGGACATGCCGTCCGAGGACCGGGCCACGGCCGTGCAGGCCGGTCTCGACGGCGCGATGACGCCCGTGCCGGCGGGCGCGGGAAACCTGGCCCGGGCCATGCTCGAGGCCGTCTCGCCCACGGGCGACGGCTACGTGGCCTACACCTGGTCCAGGGCCTCGTCCGGTGCAGAGAACGCGCCCCGCCTGGCCTGCGTCACGCTTTTTCGGCCCTGGAACTGGATCATCGGCACGAGCGAACCCACCGAGGGCATCGACGCGGCCGTGGCCGCCGCCTCGACCAGCCTCGACGCCACCGTGCGCGCCATCACGGGAAAGCTGGTGGCGGCCTCCCTGGCCTTCCTGGCGGTCATGGCCCTGGCGGCTTTCTTGCTGGTGCGCCGCCTGCTCAATCGGCCCATCCAGGCCATCGTGGGCTACGCCGACAAGGTGGCGGCCGGCGACCTCGAGGCCCGGCTGGTCATGGCGCTCTCGGCGGAGATGGGAAGCCTGGCCGCCTCCATCCGGGCCATGGTGGACAAGCTCAAAAACGAACTGGAATTCGCCCGGGGCATCCTCGATTCCGTGACCATGCCCTGCGTGGTGGCCGGCCCGGACGGCACGGTCCTGCTGGTCAACCGCTGGCTGGCCCATTTCATGGGCGAGGGCAAATCCCCCGAGGAGTACGTCGGCCAGCCCCTGGAACGGGCCTTCGCCGGCCACGCCCCTGTGGCCCGGACCCTGAAGAAGGTGCTGGCGCACCGGGAGATCATCACCAACGAGGCCTACGAGGGCGCCTACGCCTGGGGCGAGCGGTTCTTCGTCAAGATCGACGCCGCCCCGGTCAGCGCCGGCGACGGCAGGATGCTCGGCGTCTTCGCCATGCTGGCCACCCTGACCAAGGTCAAGATCCAGCAGGAGGCCCTGGCCGAGCGCAACCGGCTCATCGCCGAGGTGGCGGCCGCGGCCGAGGACATCGCCGGCCGGCTTTCGGGCAACGCCCGAGCCCTGGCCGAGCGCATCGACCGTACCGGCGAAGGCGTCGCCAGCCAGCGGCAGCGCACCGAGGAAACGGCCCGGGCCATGGAGCAGATGAACGCCACGGTGCTCGAAGTGGCCCAAAACGCCGGCCTGGCCGCGGGCAGCGCCGAAGAGGCCAAGGCCAAGGCCCGGGACGGTTCGGAGATGGTGCGGGAGGTCGTGGCCGCCATCGAGGAGGTCAGCGGCCTGGCCGGCACGCTCCGCGCCGACATGGCCAGCCTCGGCGAACGGGCCGAAGGCATCGGCCGGGTCCTGGAGGTGATTTCCGACATCGCCGACCAGACGAATCTCCTGGCGCTTAACGCCGCCATCGAGGCGGCCCGGGCCGGCGAGGCCGGGCGCGGCTTCGCCGTGGTGGCCGACGAGGTGCGCAAACTCGCCGAAAAGACCATGACCGCCACCCGCGAGGTGGGCCAGGCCATCGAAAACGTGCAGGAAGGCGCCCGGCGGGGCAACCGGGAGACCGCCAGGGCCGCGGATGCCGCCGCCCGCAGCGCCGGCCTGGCCGAACAGGCCGGCGCCGCGCTGGGGGCCATCGTGGGCATGGTCGAGGGCACGGCCGACCAGGTCCGGGCCATCGCCACGGCCGCCGAGGAGCAGTCGGCCACGGCCACGCAGATCAACCGGGCCACCGAGGAGGTGCGGCAGGTGGCCAAGGACATCGGCCAGGGCATGGAAGCGGCTGTCGCGGCCGTGCGCGGCCTCAACGAGGAGGCCGGGGAACTGAGCGAACTCATCGTCCAGATGCGGGCCGCCGTGGCCGGCGACGACGAGACCGGGCAAGCGCCGGCCCTGGACGGCCCGGGCGCGAAATGACCGACAAGGAGCGAGCGTGTGGCACGGATATTGGTAGTCGACGACGCGGCCATCACCCGCGCGCTGCTGCGCGGCGTCCTGGAAAAGGCCGGCTACACGGTCGTGGAGGCGGCCGACGGCGACGCCGGCCTGGCCGCGTTCCGGGAGCGCCCGGCGGACGCCGCCTTCGTGGACATCTTCATGCCGGGCAAGGAAGGGCTGGCCACCATCAAGGAACTGCTCGAACTCGCGCCGAAGCTTCCCATCGTGGCCATCAGCGCGGGCAGCACCTTCACCGACACCGAGACCCTCGGCTGGGCCAAGAGCTACGGCGCGGCCGAGGTGATGGCCAAGCCGCTGCGCGCCGAGGCCGTCCTCGCCGCCCTGGAGCGGCTCCTCGGCCGCAAGGTCTAGGGTCGGGCCGCAAGCGGACGCGGCCGGGCGCTCAGGGCTTGCGGGCGGCCATGGCCTCCCGGGCGGCGGCGTAGACGGTTTCGCGCCACACGCCCGCGGCCTGGGCGTTTAGGTGCACCCCGTCCACGGTGCAGCCCTCGGGCCGCCCCTTGCGCCACTCCTCGAGCACGGCGTCCACGTCGGCGACGGGCACGCCGAGCCGGCGGCCGACCTCGCGGATTTGTTCGTTGTAGCTCGGGATGCTGGCGTGGTGGAAACTGTCGGCCGCGAACTTTCCCGTTTCCATGGGCGGCAGGGTGGCCAGAACCAGGGCCCGGCCGCTGTCCAGGACGGCCTGGGCCAGGGCCTCGTACCCGGCGGCGAACCGTTCCGGCGAGGCCACGGACTTGCCGAAGGCGTCGTTGGCCCCCATGGACACGATGACCAGCGGCCCGTGGGAACCGGCCAGTACCTGCCGCATGAAGGACAAGGACTCCAGGGCCTTGGAACCGGATATGCCCGTATTGACGACATTGATTCCGGAAAGGGTCGGGAAGTACATCTGTTCGACGATGCTGTCGCCGAAGACGATGACCAGGTCGTCTTGCGCGGAACGCAGTTGGGTCAGGAGGATGCTCGCGCGCGTGCGGTTGTACAACCCGCCGAGATCGTTCATGACCGTGTTGACGGTATCGACGTTGACGGCAATCTCACGCAACTGCCCATTCACGGTATCCCATCCTTTTTTATAATAGAATGCCGCGATGGATAACAGGGCGACGCTGCTGCAAAGCAGCCAGATGATGGCTTTGTTGTATCGCAAGGGGACCGCGCCGGCGGGAAGAGGTTGGGCCAACCAGGCCGTAAGGGGCTGCAAATAGCAGGTTCTTTTCGCGTCGTAAACTGCGTCCATCGGCCGCCGGCGGAAAACACGGCCCCTTGACGCCGCCACGGCTCGGGGATCAAATGCCGCTCATACCCGGCGGACCGGCCTTTGCGCCCGGCGGTCCCTGCCGGAAACCCGCGACAAGGAGTTCCGCCATGCGCCGACTCGCCGTCCTGTCCGCCCTGCTCCTGCTTGTTTGCGCCGCCCAGGCCCGCGCCGACGACGCGCCGGACATGCGCGGCGTCTGGCGTACCGTGGCCCACGAGGGCATCACCACCGGCAGCCGCCATTTTCCCCAGCCGGACATGGAGCCGCGCTTCGTCAAAAGCGAATTCACCATGGAGATCACCCGCCAGGAAGGCCGGCGCTTCCTCGGCGTCAAGAAGAGCGCCAAGCACGAGGAACGGATCATGGGGCTCGTGGCCTACGACAACGTGACCGTGCACATTCTCGAGGAAGAGGGAAGCTTCCACGGCCGCCTGCTCCCGGACGGCTCCATGGAACTCGTCTACAGCCACGACTCCGGCGGCCGGCAGGCCATCGGCATCGCCCTCTACGTCAGGCAGAAGCCGTGACGTCTCCCCAGCGCGCCGCACGGCCGCGCCGATCGGGACTTTGGACCGCGCTGGCCCTGGCCGCCGCCCTGCTCCCGAGCGTTCCGGCGGCCGCAGCCGGCATGGATTGCGCCAAGGCCGCCTCGCCCGTAGAGAAAACGATCTGCGCCGACCCCGCCTTGCGCGAAGCCGACCGGGCCATGGCCGACGCCTTCTCGGATCTGCTCTCCGCCCTCCCGGAAAAGGACAAGGCCGACGCCCGCGCCGCCCAGCGCACCTGGCTTGCCGCCCGAAACGCCTGCCCGGACGCCGCCTGCCTCAAGGCGCGCCATGCCGAGCGCCTGGCCGCCCTGGAAAAAGCCCGGGCGGCGGCGCGCCAGGCCTGGCTCGACGAGCGGGCCAGACTGCGGGCCGTCCTCGGCTGGCCGGACGCCTGCGAACAGTCCTATCAGGAGATGGTGTCGCCCCAGGGCCTGGACATCCCCGTGCTCTCCCCGGGGGTCGAGCGCTTTGCGCTTGACGGGGAACGGGCGCTCTACTGCGTGCAGTGCGACCAGGCGGCCTATCAGGCGACCTACGTGGCCGTGCTTCAGGACGCTCCCGGCAAGGCGGGCACGCTCTTGCGCTTTCCCACCGTGGCGGACAGCGACGCCCCGTCGCGGCCCGAGCCCCAGGAAGACCTGGTCGGGGACCTCGACTTCGACGCCAAAGCCGGGACGCTTACGGTGCTGACCAAGGGCCGGGGCCTGGCCGACTGCGGGGTGCGGGCCGTCTACGCCTTCCCGCCGGAAGGCGGCGTGGCGGTCAGGGAGATCCGGGTGCGGCAATGTCCCCGTGCCCCCAAGGGCTACGTGCCCCCCGAACGCTGGCCGCTTCTGCGAACGCGCTGAATCCGCCTGGCCCGGCCGGCCGGAGCGAGGCGTCGTCGCCGTTCGTTCCTGACGGACAGGGATCGGCCGGACCGTCGTCATCCCGGCCGGCGCGACCGCCCGGCCCTGGCGCGAGCGGTCCAGGGTCGACCACGCCCGGCTACTTCGTGCCGAAGATCTTGTCGCCGGCGTCGCCGAGGCCGGGCAGGATGTAGCCGTGCTCGTTGAGACGTTCGTCCACGGCCGCGGTGTAGACGGCCACGTCCGGATGCTCGCGTTCGAGCCTTTCCAGCCCTTCCGGGGCGCAGACCAGGAAAAGGCCCATGATGTGGCGGCAGCCCGCCTCCTTGAGCAGGTTGATGGTGGCGATGAGCGTGCCGCCCGTGGCCAGCATGGGGTCGAGGATCATGGCCCGGCGCTTGTGGATCTTTTTCGCCAGCTTCACGTAATAGCGCACCGGCTCGAGGGTCTCTTCGTTGCGGTACATGCCGACCACGCTGACCTTGGCGCCCGGGATCATGTCCAGCACGCCGTCCATCATGCCAAGCCCCGCCCGCAGCACGGGAACGACCGTGATCTTCTTGCCCGCGATGCGGTCCACTTCCACGGGCCCGGCCCAGCCGTTGATGGTCACCCTCTCCGTGGGCAGGCTCTTGGTGGCCTCGTAGGTGAGCAGCCGGGCGATCTCGCCGGCCAGTTCCCGGAATTCCTTGGTGCTGAGGCCATTCTCGCGCAGATAGCCGAGCTTGTGGCGCACCAGGGGATGATCGACGACGGTGACGGGCATGGGGCGCTCCTGGCGTTGGAGGTGACGGGCCGATGCGGCCGTGGCCGGGCGCGGACGGGGCCTCGGGCGCGGGGAAGCAGATACCGGAAATCGGGCCGGGAGGCCATCGCTGCGAACGCCTACCGGCCCGGCGAGGCCAAAGAGGCGACCGCCCGCTCCAGTTCGCCGCAAAGGGTGGCCACGGCCCGGCGCAGCCCGTCCCGGTCGCCCGAAGCGGCCAGGGCGGCCACCTCGTCGGCCAGCATCCGGCAGCTGTCCGCGCCGATGGCGCCGCAACTGTTCTTGATGGAGTGGGCCGCCTGCCCCAACTCCGCCATGTCGTCCCCGGCCAAGGCGGCTTCCAGCCGTTTCCCGTATTCCGGACATTCGGCCAGGAAGATCCGGCACAGCTCGTCGTAAAGGTCGCGATCGTCGTCGAGGCGGGCCAGGGCCTCGGCCCGGCGCACCGGTTCTGGCGGGTCGGCCGTGCCGAGGTCCTGCCTTCCCGCGATGGCCCGCAGCACGTCGGCCAGTTCGCCGAAATCCACGGGCTTTGTCACGAAGGCGTCCACCCCGGCCTCGCGGCTGCGTTCCCGAAAGGCGGACAGGGCGTGGGCGGTCAGGGCCACGATGGGCACGTCGCGCCGGCCCTCGCCGGCCTCGCCGGCCCGGATGCGCCGCGTGGCCTCCAGCCCGTCCATCTCCGGCATCTCCACATCCATGAGCACGGCGTCGAAGGGTGCGGCGGAAAGCAGTCTCATGGCCTCGCGGCCGGACCCGGCCACGGTCAGGCGGTGCCCCAGGCGTCCGAACAGGACGCGGGCCAGCCGGACGTTCATGGGATTGTCCTCGGCGAGCAGCAGGGACATGGGCCGCTGGCCCTGGCGCAGGGCGTCGAGGCTGCGCGCCGAAGGACTGGCGGGCCTGGCCCGGGCCTTGTCCCCTGCGGGCAGAGGCGCGCGGAAGGCGAAGACGCTGCCCGTCCCCGGCGTGCTCTCCACCGTGACGCTCCCGCCCATGAGCTCGGCCATCTGGCGACAGATGGCCAACCCCAGCCCGGAGCCGCCGAACCTGGCCGTGATCTCGCCGCTCCCCTGCCGGTAGGGCTCGAAGATGGAGGGCAGGGCCTCGACGGGGATGCCGGGCCCGGTGTCGGACACGGTAAAGAGCAGCCAGCCAGGTTCGCCTTCGCCGCCCTCGGGCGGCGCCGCGGGCCGCACCCGCAGGGTCACGCCGCCTTTTTCCGTGAACTTCACGGCGTTGCCCACGAGGTTGGCCAGCACCTGGCGCAGTCGGGCCGGGTCGCCGCGCACCACGGCCGGGCAGGCGCGGTCGGGCAGCAGGCGCAGCCGCAGCCCCTTGCTCGCGGCCTGGGGAGCGAAGGAGCGCACCACTGCCGCCAGCAGACCGCGCAAAAAGAAGTCCTCGTCGCGCAAGGTCAGGCTCTTGGCCTCGGCCCGGGAGAAATCCAGCAACTCGTTGACCAGGTCGAGCAGGCCCCTGGCCGCTTCCAGCACGTTGGCGAGGTTGTCCCGGATGTCCGGGGGCACGCGCGACTGCAGGGAGATGTCGGTGAGCCCGATGATGGAACTGAGCGGCGTGCGGATGTCGTGGCTCATCTTGGCCAGAAAGTCCGACTTGGCCCGGTTGGCCTCCTCGGCCGCCTCCTTGGCCGCTTCGAGCTGGCGCTCCGCCTCCCGCAGCCGGCTCACGTCCATGAGGCATTCGATATGTCCCCAGACCTCGCCGTGGCTGTCGAGGATGGGCGCGCTGTAGGCCAGAAACGGCATGCCGAGCAGGGCCTCCTCCCCGGGATTGGAGGCGCGCACCCGCACCCCCGTCACGTCGGCCTCGCCCAGGGGGCAGTCGGGACAGGCCGCGTCCAGGCCGTGGAAGGCCTCGTGGCACTTGTGGCCGAGCACGTCGTCCCGCTTGAGATCCATGGCCCGCAGCAGGTTGTCCCCCACGTCCACCACCCGCAGTTCGCGGTCCACGACGTGGACGAACCCCGGAATGGCGTCGAAGATGGCCCGCAGCCGGTTGTGCATATGCGTGAGTTCCGCCGTGCGCCGGGCCACCCGGGCCTCCAGGGTCTTGTTGGCGGCGGCGATGACGTCGTGCTGGCGTGTCAGGTCGTTAATGGCCTGTCGCAGTTGCCCGGCCATGCGGCCGAAGGCCTGGGCCAGACGCAGCATTTCCCGGCCGCGCGGCCGGGGCAGGGACAGGTCCCACTGCCCGCGCGACAGGGCGTCGGCGGCCGCGGCAAGCCGCTCGGCGGGCCGGGCCACGCGCCGGGCCATGAACACGCCGGCCGCGGCCGCGGCAAGCAGGGCGAGGAGGCCGGCGAAAAAGCTCTGGCGCAGCCCGGCCTCGATGCGGCTCATGAAGTCCGAGGCCGGCGCGGCGGCCACGAGCAGCCAGTCGATGCCCCGGCCGTCGCCGAAGGGTTCGGCCAGCAGGTAGTAGCCCTCGCCGTCCCCGCCGCGCACCTGGGCCAGCACCGGCCCGGCGATGCCGTCCAGACCGCCGGGAGCGGCCCGCAGATGGGCGACGACCGCCGACAGCATGGAGTCGCCGGCGTCGGCCGCGGTCAGGCGGTCGAAGGAGCCGTCCGGCCGTTGCACCAGGATGCGCGACGTCTCCAGGGAGGAGGCGGCCACGAGCGCGCCCGAGCGTTCGAGCAGGTACACTTCGCCGTGCCGGCCGACCTTGATGGTGCGCAGGAACTCATGGATGCGCGTCAGGGGATAATCCGCCCCGAACACGCCGCGCAGGGTCCCGTCCGGCGCATAGGCCGGCAGGCAGGCGCTGACGGTGGGCACGCCCAGGGCGAAATGGCGGTAGATCGGGGTCCAGACCGGGCCGCCGGCGGCGACGCCGGCCTTGTACCAGGGCCGGGCGCGCGGGTCGAAGTTCTTGTAGACGTTTTCCAGTTCCCCGGCGTCGCCCGAGGCCGTGACCGCGAAATTGCGGGAATCCCCGCCGGTCTCGGCCCCGGCCCGCACGATCTGGACCTTTTCCGGCCCAAGCCGCCTGGCGCCGTAGAACTCCCCCTCGGGCGTGCCGAAAAAGGAGTAGGCCACCGAAGGATTGGCCTCGATGACGGCGGAAAAATAGCGCTGGACGTTGCGGGGGTCATTCGGGTCCAGCAGGCCGCGCCGCAGGGCTTCGGCATTGAGGGCGTTGAGCGCGACGGGAACGTCGAGATAGGCGTCGAGCGTCTGGCGCACCCGCAGCAAGACCTCGGCGCGCAGCTGCCCGGCCGCGTCGCCCACGGCCTCGCGCCCGCCGCGAAGCTCCAGCCAGCCGATGACCGCGCCGGTGACCAGCACCAGGACGACCAAAGGCACGGTCAGCCAGACGCGCAGGGGTGGTTCGCGGTCTGGCGCGGACGACGCGGGGCTCCCCGGCATGACGTTTGACCCCTTGATGGATTGCGGCCAACCGGCCGGCTGACGGGATTGTTGACGATACCGCGAAAACCGGGGGGGCTGTCAATCGCCCCGCCCTATCCGTGCAGGCGAGAACGTCCGCCCCGGAGAAGTAAAGGACGGGCGCGCCTCGCGGCGCGCCCAATGGCGGTCTCAGGAAGCGCTTTCGGAGCCCGGGACGGCGGCGATCTGTTCGCCGGTCAGGCCGAAGCGGCGGGTGCGGCCCTGGAAGTCGGCCAGGGCCGCGTCGAGGTGGGCCGGGGTGAAGTCCGGCCACAGCGTGTCGGGAAAGGCGAACTCGCTGTAGGCGGACTGCCACAGCAGGTAGCCGGACAGGCGCATTTCGCCGCTGGTGCGGATGATGAGGTCCGGGTCGGGCTGGCCGGCGGTGTAGAGCTCGGCGGCCAGACGCTCCTGGGTGATTTCCCCGGCCGGCACGCCCTGGCCGACGAGCCGGCGGCAGGCGCGCACGATCTCCTCGCGACCGGAGTAGTTGAGCGCTAGGTTAAGCGTCATCTCAGTGCAGCGGGCGGTCTTGGCGATGACGTGGGAGAGCACCTTGCGGGCGGCCAGGGGCAGATCGGCCATCTCGCCGATCACCAGAAAGCGGATGGACTGGGTGAGCAGGGTGTCGAGCTCCCGGTTGAGGAAGCGCACGAGCAGGTCGAAGAGGAACTTGACCTCGTCAGCCGGCCGCCCCCAGTTCTCCTTGGAAAAGGCGTAGAGGGTGAGGTGGCCGATGCCCAGTTCCCGGCAGCGCGTGATGATGCCGCGGGCGGCCTCGGTGCCGGCCCGGTGGCCTTCGCTGCGGGGCAGCCCCCGCGAGGTGGCCCAACGCCCGTTGCCATCCATGATGATGGCCACGTGCCTGGGGAGAGACGTGGTATCGGCCACTAGATCTCCATGATCTCTTTTTCTTTCTTGGCGAAGACGTCGTCGGTCTTGGCGATGTAGGCGTCGGTGAGCTTCTGCACGTCCTCCTGGCCCTTGTGCTGGTCGTCCTCGCTGATGGCCTTGTCATTCTTCTTCTTCTTGAGGGCCTCGTTGGCGTCGCGGCGGATGTTGCGCACGGCCACCTTGGCCTCCTCGGCGTACTTCTTGGCCACCTTGACCAGGTCCTTGCGGCGGTCCTCGGTCAGCGGCGGAATGCCGATGCGGATGATCTTGCCGTCGTTGACCGGGGTGAGCCCCAGGTCGGACTTGAGGATGGCCTTTTCCACGTCGTTGAAGGCTTTGCGGTCCCAGGGCTGGATGGCGATGGTGCGGCTGTCGGGGGTGGAGATCGACGCGATCTGGTCCAGCGGCGTCGGGGTGCCGTAATAGTCCACGCGGATGCCGTCCAGAAGGCTGGTGGTGGCCCGCCCGGTGCGCAGCCGCGAGAATTCCTTGTCCAACGAGGCGAGCGCCTTTTTCATGCGCTCTTCGGCGTCGGTAAGCACTGCCTGCATGTCACTCGTCTCCTTTGACCACCGTGCCCACGGGCTCTCCGGCCAGCACGCGGGCGAGGTTGCCCGCGGTGAACATGTTGAAGACCACGATGGGCAGGTTGTTGTCCATGGCCAGGCTGATGGCCGTGGTATCCATGACGCGTAGCCGTTTCTCCAGCACGTCCATGTAGGTTAAGGTGTCGAACTTGACGGCCTCGGCATGCTTGGCCGGATCCTTGTCGTACACGCCGTCGACCTTGGTCCCCTTGAGGATGGCCTCGGTCTTGAGCTCCATGGCCCGAAGCGCCGCGGCGGTATCCGTGGTGAAGTACGGATTGCCGGTCCCGGCGGCGCAGATGACTACCCTGCCCTTCTCCAGGTGCCGCAAAGCGCGGCGGCGGATGTAGGGCTCGCAGACCTCGCGCATGCTGATGGCCGACATGACGCGGGTGGACAGGCCCTGCTTCTCCAGGCTCTCCTGCACGGCCAGGGCGTTTAAGACCGTGGCCAGCATGCCCATGTAATCGGCCGAGGCCCGGTCCATGCCGGCGGCCTGCTCCGAGACGCCGCGAAAGATGTTTCCCCCGCCGATGACCAGGGAGATCCTGGCTCCGAGCGCGGCGGCCTGGGCGATGTCCCGGCAGAAATTGGTGATGGTCTGGTTGTCGATCCCGAAGGGCCGTCCACCGGCCAGCGCCTCGCCGCTGATCTTAAGCAAAACCTGGGAAAACCGCAAATTCGACATGGAACCCCCTTGGGTTGCGGGAGGAAGGGACGCGGGGCGCAAGCGCCCCGCGCCTGGGATGATTGCAAAAAAAACGGGCCTTGCGGCCCGTTTCGAAGTCGGTGCGCGGCGGCCTAGGCGACGTCCTCGCCCAGGGCCATGCGCGTGAAGCGCCCGATCTGGACGTTCTCGCCGAGCACGCCGACGAGTTCGTTGACCAAGTCCTTGATGCTGACCTTGTCGTCCTTGATGAAGGGCTGCTCCAGCAGGCAGATTTCCTTGTAGAGCTTTTTGACGCGCCCTTCGACGATCTTCTCGGCGATGGCTTCGGGCTTGCCCTCTTCCATGGCCTGGTGCTTGAAGATCTCCTTCTCCTTGGCCAGCAGGTCGGCAGGCACGTCCTCGGGGGACAGGCAGACCGGGTTGGCGGCGGCGATCTGCATGGCCACGTTCTTCGCGAACTCCTGGAAGCGCTCGGAACGGGCGACGAAGTCGGTCTCGCACTTGATCTCGACCATCACGCCGAGCTTGCCGTTGGAGTGGATGTAGGACCCGATCACGCCTTCGGAGGTGGCGCGGCCGGCGCGCTTCTGGGCTTTGGCCAGGCCCTTCTCGCGCAGCCAGGCGACGGCCTTTTCCTCATCGCCGGTGCATTCGGTCAGGGCTTTTTTACAGTCCATCATGCCCGCGCCGGTCTTGTCGCGCAGGGCTTTCACGGAGCTGGCGGAAATATCGGCCATGGGGGCGTCCTCCTACTCGTCGGTGGTTTCGGATTCGGTTTCCTCGGCGACGGGGGCCGGGGCGGATTCGGGCTGCTCGTCCTTGTCCGGGGCGGGCTCGACGTCCTTGTTCTGGGCGGCGCCTTCCTGGCAGGCCTCGGCGATGCTGGCGGCGAAGAGCTTGATGGCCCGGATGGCGTCGTCGTTGCCCGGGATCACGTAGTCGATGACGTCGGGATCGCAGTTGGTGTCCACCACGGCCACGATGGGGATGCCGAGCTTGCGGCATTCCTGCACCGCGATTTCCTCGCGCTTGGGATCGATGATGAAGGCGGCCTGGGGCAGGCGGTCCATGTCCTTGATGCCGCCGAGCGTGGCGTTGAGCTTCTCCACCTCGCGGCCCATCATGACGATTTCCTTTTTCGGGAACCGCTTGATGGTGCCGTCGCCGAACATGCGCTCCAGGTTCTTGAGGCGATCGATGCTCTTCTTGATGGTCTGGAAGTTGGTGAGCATGCCGCCCATCCAACGGTTGGTGACGTAGAACTGGCCGACGCGCTCGGCTTCCTTCTTCACCGACTCCTGGGCCTGACGCTTGGTGCCGACGAAGATGATGCGGCCGCCGCCGGCCACCACGTTAGCCACGAAGTCGTGGGCCTTCTGGTACAGCTTGACGGTCTGCTGGAGGTCGATGATGTGGATGCCGTTACGGGCCCCGAAGATGAAGGTGCGCATCTTGGGGTTCCAACGACGGGTCTGGTGCCCAAAGTGGACGCCGGTCTCGAGCAGCTGTTTCATGGACACGTAAGGCATGGGTTCTCCTTGGGTTTTTCCTCCGCTTCGCCATGGAGCCGCCGGACCGTCCGGCACCCAGGAATCAGGGCGAAGCGTGTGTTTTCGGGAAACGGCGGTTTGTAGTCCGCTTGAAAAAAAAAAGCAAGAGGGCCGGCGCGAGGGGCGCACCTGCCGGCCCTTTTGACCCCGGCTACTGGAGGGGCCCGAGCTCGGCCTCGCCCCGGGCGGCGTTGATCAGCACGCCCACCTCCTCGATCTCCACCCGCACCTCGTCGCCCGCGGCGAGCAGCCCGCCGCCGGACGGCGAGCCGGTGAGGACCACGTCCCCGGGCAGCAGGGTCATGATGCCGGAGACGAAGCTCACCAGGGCGAAGGGCGAGAGCACCATGTCGGCGGTGGAGGCGTCCTGGACCGCGACGCCGTTGACCAGGGTGCGCAGCCGCAGCCCGATGGGGTCGGCCACGGACGTCTCGATCCAGGGGCCGATGGGAGCGAAGGTGTCGAAGCCCTTGGCCCGGCCCATGGGGCCGTCGGCGGCCAGGAAGTCGCCGGCCGTGACGTCGTTGGCGCAGGCGTAGCCGAACAGGCAGCGCGGCACGTCCTCGGGCGCGATGTTGCGGCAAGTCCGGCCGAGGACCAGGGCCAGCCCGCCCCAGGCTTCCACCTGGGAGGCGGCCCGGGGCAGCCGGATGGCCTCGCCGCTGCCGATGATGGCCGAAGGGGGCTTCAAAAAGAGCATGGGCGCGTCCCCGGCCTCCCGGCCGAGCTCGCGCAGACGGTCGCGGAAGTTGCCCTGGGCGCACACCATCTTGGACGGAGCCACGGGCGGCAGCACCGACACCTCGGCCAGGGGCAGGGTCTCGGGCAGGCCCATGGCCGGGTCCAGGCAGCGCACGGCCCGTTCCTCGAAAAGCAGCTGGCCGTAGAAGGTCTTCCCTTCACGGCGCACGCGCAGCACTTTCATGGGCAAGTCCCTCCCCTACAAGGTGATGACCAGCGGCACCACCACGGGATCGCGTTCCAGGACCTTGCGGAAAAAGCGGCGCAAGGCGGAGCGGATGCGCTCCTTGAGCAAATCCGACTGCCCCGGCGGCACGTTCTCGAAGATGTCGAGCACGATGCACTTGGCGTCTTCCAGCACATGGCTGTAGTGCTGCTCGAACACGAAGCCCTTGGACAGGATGCTCGGGCCGAAGGTCAGTTCGCCGGACTTCTCGTCCACCACCATCACCACGATGACCAGCCCCTCGCCGGCCAGAAGCTGCCGCTCCTTGAGCACCGTGACCCCGACGTCGCCCACGCCCTTGCCGTCCACGTAGATGTGATCCACCTCGATGGCGTCCTCCAGCCGCATGAGCCCTTCGCCGAAGGTCACGGGTTGTCCGTCCTCGATGACCAGCACCCGCTCCGGGGCCACGCCGCAGGCCTTGGCGATGCGGGCGTGCTTGACCAGGTGGCGGTACTCGCCGTGGACGGGGATGAAGAACTTGGGGGACACGGTTTCGAGCATGAGCCGCAGCTCGTCGCCGTGGGCGTGTCCCGAGGCGTGGATGGCCTGGACGCGCTCGTAGAGCACCTCGGCCCCGAGCTTGTAGAGGCGGTTGATGAGCCGGGTGATGGCCCGGATGTTGCCGGGGATGAAGCGCGAGGACAGGATGACGGTGTCGCCCTTCTGGGCCTTGATCTGGCGGTGCTCGCCGTAGGCCAGGCGGGACAGGGCCGAGAGCGGCTCGCCCTGGGAGCCGGTGACCAGGAGCACCACCTTGTCGTCGGAAAGATTCGGCAGCTCGTCGAGGCTGGCCTCGGTCCCGGGCGGCACGCGCAGGTGCCCCAACTCCCGGGCGATCTCGATGTTGGAGAAAAGCGACTTGCCCGAGACGGCCACCTTGCGGCCGCAGTCGTGGGCCAGATCGTAGATCTCCTGCATACGCTGGATGTGGCTGGAAAAAAGCGTCACCACGATGCGCCCGGGCGCGTCCTTGAAGATCCCGCCCAGGGTGGATTTGATCTCCCGCTCGGTCAGGGCGAAGCCCTCGCGCTCGGCGTTGGTGGAGTCGGAGAGCAGAAGCAGCACGCCCGGTTCGCTGAAGGCCTTGATGGCCGCCAGATCCGTGGCGTGGCCGTCCAGGGGCGTGCGGTCGATCTTGAAGTCGCCCGTGTGCACGATGCGCCCGGCCGGGGTCTCGATGCCGAGCGCGAAGCCCTCGACGATGGAATGGCACACCGGGAAGAAGGTGACCTTGAAGTCGCCAAGGGCGACGGTCTGGCCGCCCTTGACGGGCTCGAACCGGGTGAATTCCTTGAGGCTGTGTTCCTCGAGCTTCTTGGCGGCCAGGGCCAGGGTGAAGGCCGAGCCGTACAGCGGCGCATCGCAGGACCGCATGAGCCACGGCAAGGCCCCGATGTGGTCCTCATGGCCGTGGGTGAGCAGGATCCCCTTGAGCTTGTCCTTGTTGGCCAAAAGAAAATCGAAGCGCGGGATGACCACGTCGATGCCGAACAGGGAGTCGTCCGGGAACATGAGGCCGCAGTCCACGACGATCATCGAATCGCCGCTGACCAAGGCCATGCAGTTGAGCCCGATTTCGCCAAGGCCCCCCAAAGGATAGAGGGTCACGGCGGATTTGGCGTTCATTGTCGCATCTCCTGGTAGGCCGCGTCCATACGGGCCCAAAGGTCGTTTTTAAAGGCTTCACGCTCCTTGAGCGTATACTGTGCGTGGGGGTCGAAGGGCGGCAGGGCGCGCACGGTCACCCGCCCGGAACGCACGAAGCGTCCGTGCTTGGGCAGGATGCGGGCGGAGCCGGCGACGATCAGCGGCGCGACCTTGGCCTTGCATTTGAGGGCCACGATCATGCCGCCGGTCTTGAACGGGCCAAGGCTCGAGGGATCGGGCGAGCGGGTGCCCTCGGGAAAGACGAGCAGGCCCACGCCCCGGTCCACGAGGTCCGTGGCCTCCTTGATGGATTCCATGGCCTTGCGCCGGTTCCCCCGGTCGATGGCCACGTGGCCCACCCGGCGCATGGCCGGGCCGAAGACCGGAATGGCGAAAAGGCTCTCCTTGGCCAGGAAGCGGAAGTTGAATCCCGAAAGCACCGAAAAAAGAATCGGGATATCCATGTGGCTCTGGTGGTTGGCCATGAACACGTAGGTCTCGCCCGGGGTCAGGGCCGAGAGGTCGGCCTCCACGCGCACGCCGGCGCACCGCAGAAGCGTCCCGGCCCAGCGGCCCTCGAGCCAGTGGGAATAGGCCCCGTTGCGGCCCAGGCGGGCGAACAGCCAGCACAGGGAGCTGAAAAAAAGGGTCACCGGGACCAGGCACAGGGCGAAAAACAGGGATCGGATCATGGGGCGCGTTTCCATGTTGACGGTGACCCGGCGGGACGTCGCAGGCCGGGCGGTTTGCATACTAGGTGCGGCGGCGGAAAAAATCCAGCCTCGGCCCCAAGATCCCCGCGGCTTGCGCCCTTGCATCGGTTTTCCTTTTTTGGCAACACCAGTTGGCACGCAACCGGCCGGGCCGGCCAAAGGGGCAGTCATGAAAATCCTCATCGTCGATGACGACCATGTGTCGCGGGTGGCGCTTTCCGCCACCTTGTCCCGCTATGGCGAGTGCACCTGCGAAGCCAACGGCCGCGACGGGCTGTCCCGGTTCACGGACGCCCTGGACGCCGGCGACCCGTTCGACCTGGTCTTCATGGACATCCAGATGCCGATTATGGACGGCCAGACGGCCTTGTGCGCCATCCGCGAACTGGAGCGGGAACGCAAGGTCGCGCCGGGCAGCGAGGCCAAGGCGGTGATGATCACCTGCCACGACGACATCAAGAACATCAGCACGTCGTTTTTCCGGGGCCAGGTGACCTGCTACTTCACCAAGCCCATCGACCTGCGGGCGATGGTGGACGAGCTGCGCCGGGAAGGTTTGCTGTAAAAGCCGTTTCGTCCCCTGATTAATCAAAAAAGATTTTACATCGACAAGAAGACCAGCTAGGCCAGGGGCATGATCCCATCATCCCTTGCGTCCTTGGGCCGCAGACGAGGGCGCGCGGACCCCTTCCGAGGAGGATATCCATGTCCCTGAAAAAAAAGCCTCTCAAGAGCAAGCCCATCAGCAAGGTCACCTTCACCCTGGCCAAGGAGCAGGCCAAGGGGGCGGCCAACGTGCACTTGGTCGGCGAATTCAATGACTGGGAAATCGGCGCCACGGCCATGCGCAAGCAGAAGGACGGCTCGTTCGCGGCCACCCTCGACCTGCCGACGGGCCGCGAGTACCAGTACCGCTACCTCATCGACGGCGACGTCTGGATCAGCGATCCCGAAGCGGACAAATACGCCTTCTCGCCGTTCGGCGACTGCGAAAACTCCGTGGTCACGGTCTAGGCCGCAGGCCTCGGCCTCGCGTCGGCGGGGGCATGGACGCCGCCATGCTCCCCCTGCCCCGACACGCCGCCCAGCCGCCGGATGCGCACCGTCTGCCTGATCCATTCCCATCTCGGGCCGGCGCTCGAGCGCCTGGGCTGTCGCATCCATCGCCTGGACCCGCCCGGCGGCACGGCCAGCCTGCCGGAGCTCCTGGCCGCCCTGCCCGAGCCCCCGGACTGCATCCTCCACCAGGAGGACCTGGGCCGGCTGCTCGTGCTCACCGACTGCGGCGACGCCCCCTGCCCGGTGCTCTACTGGTCCCTGGACGGCCACCTCAACTTCTTCTGGCAACGCCACTACGCCCGGTCCGTTTCGGCCGTGGCCTCCACCCAGCCCCACCTGGCCAAGGCCTTTCCCCTGGAGGACGGCCCCCCCAGCGCCTGGGTCCCCTGGCACGGCCATCCCCACCCCCCGGTCCCGGCCGCCGGGCGCGTCGTCCCCCTGGCCTTCGTCGGCCGGGTCAACGCCCACCGCCGGCGGCGGCAATGGTTTCTCGAATACCTGGCCCGCTTCGGCCTGACCCACCGCCAGGACGTCTTCGGGGCGGACCTGGCCGCCTACTACGACACGGTGCGCCTGGCCCCCAACGAATGCATCGCCGGCGAAGTCAATCTACGGCTGTTCGAAGCGGCCTCGAGCGGCTGCCTGCCGGTCAGCGAACGCCGGCCCGAGGGCGTGGAGGAACTGTTCGTCCCGGACAAGGAGGTGCTCTACTACGACGACGTGGCGGAACTCGACGAGCGGCTGCGCTTCGCCCTGGCCAACCCCGCCCTGGCCGAGGCCATGGGCCGGGCGTCCCGGGCGGCCGTGCACGCCCGCCACCTGCCGGAACACCGGGCCCGGGCCCTGCTCGACCTGGCCAGGCGCGCCCCGGCCCCGCCCAAGGGGCCGGCCGCCGACGCGGCCCTGGCCCTGGCGCTTTACCACCTCAACCGGGCCGGCCAACTGGCCACCCCCAGGATCACGCTGTGGCGACGCCTGGCCGAAGCGCCGGGCACGGCCGAAGTCATGGCCGCGCGTCTGCAGATGGCCCTGGCCGACAACAATCGGGCCATGGCCCTGGCCCTGATCGACGCCAGCCTCGCCCGGCCGGAAACGACCGCAGACGCGCGCGGCGCGGCCGCCTGCGTCCTGGCCGCCCTGCGGCTCGACCGGCCGGACGCCGCCAAACGCGCCTACGTGGCCTACGTCGCGGCCACGGGCCGGCGCGACGCCCCGCGCCTGCACGCGCCCCGCGACTACCTGCTCTTCTTCGCCCGGGCCCTGGAAACGGCCGGATGCGTCAGCGCGCCGGGCATGCTCTTCGATCCCGCCGTGCACCTGCCGGAAAACGCCGTCCAGTGCCTGCTGGCGGCCAAGACCCTGAACCAGGGCGACCTGGAGATCGAACGCCGGCTGGAAACGCTGCTGCGCCGCCAGCCCGGGGCCGAGGTCGAACGGGTGGGACTTCTGTCCAACCTCACGCTGCACCGGCCCGAAGACTGGTCGCTGGGGATGGAACTGGCGCTGGCCAATCTCGACGCTTTTCGCCTGGAAGCGGGCCTGGAAGAGCTGCGCCTGGCCGCCGACACGGCGGCCCGCGCCAGCCAGGAAGCCCGCTTCGCCAGACGCCTGGGGCTGGCCGACAGGGGCGGGCGGCTGCGACGGTTGGCGTTCGGCCTGGAGAGGTCGGGAGAAGAGCCTCCGGCGTCCGGGAGGGGGTGACCCCCTCCCGGACCCTCCCCGACGGGGGTGAGCGGGAGGATGGGAGGGAACGGCAAGCGGCGGGG
>NZ_JARKOZ010000067.1 GCF_029978005.1 Solidesulfovibrio sp.
TGGCCTAGGGATCAAAGGCTCAACTATCTCCCAAAACGCGTCCGACACTTCCCATGATTTTATGCTCATATGCCTGCCTCCGTTGGAGAAAAGCATACAAAAATCTGAATTCAACAGCAACTTATTTATGGATAAGTCCTAATACGCGCGGTTGCCGCGAAGGCACCCTACTGCAACACCACCCACTGCTCTCCCACCTTCTTCAATCGCAGCGTCGTCTGCTTGGCTCCGCCCAGGGACAGGGGGCCGACGTGGGCGGCGGCGACGATGGTCACCGTGGCTTCATAGACGCCGTTCTCGCGCTTCTCGATCTTGTCCACCTGGAACTTCTCGACCTCCACCGCCGCGCCGAAAAGGCCCATGAAGTCGTTGCGGGCCAGGGTCTGGCGGAAGGCCGTCTCCACCTCGGCGTCGCTCGGCCCCATGGAACAACCGGCGGCAAAGACGGCAAACGACAGCAAGAAACAGAGGACGAACTTTTTCATGATTCGCTCCGGGAAGACGTCCTGTACTATCGCTGCGTAGGCCAGGAGGAGCCGGGTGGTCAATCGCCGGCGCAGGACCGAAGCGGCGCGGCCGGGCCACGGGAGCTTCGCAAGGGCAACGCAATCCGCTGCCGGGGCATTGTCAATAGAGCACGCCCTGGTGTATTGCTTGGGCGATAATCGTCCCTCCTCCCTGCTCGAGCAAAGGATTTCGTGGCCCCGCCCGGGCATGCCGCGGCCGGCGCACGACCATGCGACCCAGGTGTGGGTTTCTAGGCGGCGGGTCGTTTGATTCGGGCACCAGTCGAAGGATCACACTTTTGCCGGTTGATGAGGCCTCGATGAATGCTTTGCTGTATTCCCTGGCGACCCGTAAATCCGTTATCACGCCTGTGGGCATGCAATATATTTGCGGCGCGCTGGTCTTGGCATCGGGCGTGGCGGGCCTGGCGGCCGGCCTGATCGGCTGGGTGAACGTCACCAAGATCCTGTCCATTTCCGTTCCCATGGCTCTCAGCACGGGCTTGTTTTTTTGCATCAACGGCATCTTGCTGTGCCTCCTCGTCGGGCCGCGTCGACGGGCCGGCAAGAGCGCGTGCATGCTCCTGTCCCTGTTCGTTTCGGTCTATGGGGTCCTGGAAGCGTGCGAATGGCCCCTCGACCTGGCCCCCACCTGGGATATTCTCGATCGAGCCGCATACGAGATACAATCCTCCCTTTCCATTCCCAACATTTCCATGTCGCCGCTTACGGGGCTTTTCTTTTTTGTGTCGGGCATGGGAACGGTTTTGTTTTTCGCATCCCAAGGGGCAAACCGCTTTTCCGATCGCCTGAAAGACGCCGGAGGCTGCCTTGGCGGATCGCTTGCCATAGGAAGCCTCATCATCATGATGGCCTACGCCTACGGCACGCCGCTTTTGGCCGGGACGCAGACCATCCCGATGTCCTTGTCCACGGCGATCATCTTCCTGCTCCTCGCCGCCGGCATGATCGCGGCGGCCGGGGGAGAAAGCCTGCCGTTGCGGCCTTTTCTGGGAGGCGGCGTCCAGGCCAGGCTCCTGCGCGTCTTTCCGGTCGTGATGTTCGCCATCAGCCTGACCTTTCCCTTTTGCGACAAGCTGATGCGGTCTTTGCCCCTGTTCAATTTCCCGCTGATGGTCGGCGTCTGGGCGGTGCTGCTGGCCCTGCTGACGACGGCCCTGGTCATGATGACCGGGCGGGTCATCGGCCATGAGATGGACAAGGCCAACTGCCTGCGGGACGAAGCGGTGCAGGCGCTGCATAAAAGCCATGAATTGATGCGGGGCATCATCGATACCGTTCCCCAGTCCATTTTTTGGAAGGACCGGGAAGGCGTCTATCTCGGCTGCAACGCCGCCTTCGCCAGATATGCGAACCTGGACAGGCCCGAACTCGTTGTCGGCAAAAAGGACCAGGACCTGCCCTGGCGGCCGGAAGAGGTCGAGGGCTACCGCCGCGATGATCAGGCCGTGCTCGATACGAACCGGCCGAAGCGCCATATCATCGAGCCCTTGTCCAGGGGAGAGGGGGACACGATATGGATCGACACCACGAAGCTGCCCCTGCGGGACAATCGGGACCAATTGTTCGGTGTGCTGGGGATTTTCGAGGACGTCACCGAGCGCATCCTGCATGAAGCCAGATTGAAGGAGGCCAAGGAACAAGCCGAGGTCGCCAACAAAGCCAAGGGGTTGTTCCTGGCCAACATGAGCCATGAGATACGCACGCCCCTCAACGGCATCCTGGGCATGCTGCAACTGATGCAGCTCACCCGGCTGGATGCGGAACAAAAGGAATATGTTTTCAATGCGATCAAGGCGTCGCATCGCCTGACGCGGCTGTTGGCCGACATCCTCGATCTGTCGCGCATCGAGGCCGGCAAGGTGGAGGTGCGCAAGGAAGTGTTCGACGTCGCCAAGCAGCGAGAGTCGGTCCTGGATCTTTTCGAAGCGGCGGCGCGGGAAAAAGGCGTGGCGCTGGAGTTTCACATCAGTCCGGACGTTGCGCGGCAGCTCGTGGGGGACGAGGCGAGACTGCGGCAGATCCTCTTCAACGTGGTGGGCAACGCCGTCAAGTTCACTCCCGGCGGACGGGTGACCGTGGACGCCTTTCCCCTCGGCGGCAGGGATGCCTTGGCGGCGCGTCTGCTCTTTGTCGTCAGCGACACGGGCGTCGGCATTTCCGACGACGTGCTCAAGACCATCTTCGAGCCCTTCACCCAGGCGGACGCCACCTACACCCGGAATTTCCAGGGGGCCGGGCTCGGCCTCTCCATCGTCAAGAAACTCGTGACGCTCATGGACGGCGAGCTCGCCATCGACAACTCCGGACCGGGAACGACGGTCTATCTGTCGCTGCCGTTCGATCTCCCCGGCGGCAGCCAGGGCAAGGCCGGGAAGGCGGACGCGAACGGTCCCGCGGTTGACGCGACCGCGCTGCGCATCCTCTTTGCCGAGGACGATGCCGTGAACCTCGCAGCCGGCGCGCGCATGCTGGAAAAGGCCGGCCACACGGTCGTCGGGGCAAAAGATGGCGAGGAGGTCCTGCGGATGCTGCGGCAACAGGATTTCGACCTCGTCCTCATGGACGTCCAGATGCCGGTCCTGGACGGGGTTGCGGCAACCAAACGCATTCGGCGGGGCGAAGCGGGCGTGGCCAAGGCGTCCATACCCATCATCGCCATGACCGCTTACGCCATGCTCGGCGACAGGGAGAAATTCCTGGCCAGCGGCATGAACGGATATCTGGCCAAACCGGTCGTCATGCAGCAGTTGCTGGAGGCTGTCGCCGCGGCCATGGAGACGGCCGGGGGGAAGGCATAGGAAGGCAGGCCGGCACGAGGCAGTGACGCCCACGGCTTTCTTGCGGCAGGTCCAGGAGGGGCGGATGCCCCTCCTGGACGCCGGAGGCGTTCATTTTGCAGCCTCGTCTAGTCGAACCACTCGTCGTCCTCGTCGATGGGCGTGAACCCGCGACGGATCGTGTTCTCCGTGACCACGCGCGGGTCGAGGAACTGCAGCAGGTAGTCCGGGCCGCCGGACTTGGAGCCCACGCCCGACATCTTCGCGCCGCCGAAGGGCTGGCGGCCGACCATGGCCCCGACGCAATTGCGGTTGAGGTAGAGGTTGCCCACGCGGAATTCCCGGCGCGCCTTCTCCAGGTGGCGGGGGCTGCGCGAATAGACGCCACCGGTGAGCGCGAAGCGCGTGCCCGTGGCCCACTCCACGGCCTCGTCGAAGTTCGCGGCCTTCATGACGGCCAGGATCGGCCCGAAGACCTCCTCCTGGGCCAGCCGGTGCTCGGGGCGGATGCCGGTCACCACCACCAGCGGCGCGTAGAAGCCCTGGCCCGAGGCCTGCCGTTCCACCAGCACCTTGCCCTCGGCCCGGGCGATCTCCAGATACTCGCTCACCTTGGCCTGCTGGGAGGCGTCCACCACCGGGCCCATGGCGTTTTCCGGCTCCTCGGCCGGGCCGATCTTGAGCGACTCGCAGGCCTCGGTCAGGCGGGCGATGAACTTGTCGTAGATGGAATCGACCACGATGACGCGCGAGCAGGCCGAGCACTTCTGGCCCTGGAAGCCGAAGGCCGAGTACACGACGCCGAGGATGGCCTCGTCGAGGTCCGCGTCGTCGTCCACGATGATGGCGTTCTTGCCGCCCATCTCGGCGATGACCTTCTTGCAGAAGGCCTGGCCGGGCCGCACCTTGGCCGCCTTTTCCTGGATGCGCAGGCCCGTCTCCATGGAGCCGGTGAAGGCGATGGTGCTCACTTTCGGGTGCTCGACCAGATGGTCGCCCATGACCGAGCCCCGGCCCGGGCAGTAGTTGAAGACGCCGTCCGGCAGGCCGGCTTCCTTGAAGATGTCCACCAGGCCGTGGCCGATGAGCGAGGACAGGCCCGAGGGCTTGTAGACCACGGTGTTGCCCGTGACGATGGCGGCCGAGGCCATGCCGAGGGAGATGGCCAGCGGAAAGTTCCAGGGCGCGATGACGGCCGTGACGCCCTTGGCCTCGTAGAACAGGTGGTTCTTCTCGCCGGGCTCGCGGCCCATGCGCCGGGGCGTTCCCAGGCGCACCGCCTCGCGGGCGTAGTATTCCAGGAAGTCGATGGCCTCGCCCACGTCGTTGTAGGCTTGGTCCCACTGCTTGCCGACCTCGAGGACCTGGACCGCGGACAGGGCCACGATGTCGCGCCGGGCGACGGCCGCGGCCCGAAGCAGCACCTCGGCCCGCTCGCGCGGCGACTTGTCGCGCCAGGCGGCGAAGGCCTTCTCGGCCGCGTCGATGGCCGCGTCCACCTCGGCCGTGCCGGCCTGGCAGACGTTGGCCAGCACCTCGGTGGGATCGGCCGGGTTGACGGTGGGGATGCGGTCGGCGGTCTCGACCGCCTTGCCTCCGATCATAAGCGGCAGCACGCGGCCGGCCTGCGCCCGCACGGCACCGATGGCCTTGGGGAAGGACTGGCGCAGCTCGGCCACGGTGAAGTCGGCCAGGGGCTCGCCGCGAAAGGCGGTCAGGCCGTCGATCACCGTCGGCGCGGCCGGGGCCTTGGGCGGACTTTTCTCCAGCTCCCGGGCCAGGGTCTTCTCGGGATTTTCGAGCAGGATGTCCTCGGCCTCGCCGTCGGCGAAGCTCAGGCGCAGGAAGGATTCGTTGGCCGTATTCTCCAGCAGCCGGCGCACCAGGTAGGCCATGCCGGGCAAAAGCTCGCCGTAGGGGCAGTAGAGGCGCACCCGGCCGGCCACCTTGAGCAGGCCCTTGCGCACGGGCTCGGCCATGCCGTAGAGCGCCTGGAATTCGTAGCGGTTTTCCGGCACGCCGAGCTCGGCCGCCGTCTCCATCACGTTGGAGATGGTGCGGATGTTGTGGCTGGCGCACTGGAAGTAGACCAGATCGCTGTTTTCCAGGAGCAGCCGGGAAATCTTCTCGTGGGCGACGTCGGATTCGGGCTTGCGCGTCCAGACCGGCACCGGCCAGCCCATCTGCTTGGCGATGACCGTCTCGTAGTCCCAGTAGGCGCCCTTGACCAGGCGCATGCCGAAGGGCAGGCCCTCGGCCCGGCCCCACTTGATGAGCTCGGCCGCGTCGTGTTCGGTGTCGCGCAGGTAGGCCTGGAGCACGATGGAAAGATGGGGGTAGTCGCGAAATTCCGCTTCGCTGCGCAGGCGCTTGAAGAGCTCGATGGTGATGTCCTTGTACTTGAGCTGCTCCATGTCGATGCAAAGCGCGCCGCCCATGGCCATGATCTTGCGGTAGACCGGGCGCATGCGGGCGAGGATGCCCTCGACCGAGCCCTCGAAATCCATGGGCCTGGCCTGGGAGAAAAGCGCCGAGGGCTTGATGGAGGCGTTGACCCGGGGGGCGCTGCCCCAGTCGAGGCCGCCCTCGCCCGCGCCGAAGGGCTTCCAGGACTTCTGCTCGGCCTCGATGGCTCCGAGGACTTCGAGATAGCCGTCGCGGTAGGCGTCGGACTCGATCTCCGACACCGTGGCCTCGCCCAGGAGGTCGACCGTGAAGGCGAAGCCGTCCTTGCGGATCCTGCTCAGGTTCTTGACGGCTTCCCTGGTCTGCTCGCCCACGATGAACTGGCGGGCCATGCCCTCGATGTTGGAGCGGATGGCCTTGCCCATGAGCTTGGCGGCCACGCCGCCGAACATGCCGGATTTTTCCGCGCCCCACTTGAGCACGGCCGGAATGTCGCCGGCGTCGCCGCCCGTGAAGTATTCCTCGATGTGGCGCGACAGGTTGTCCGAGGTGGTCAGGTAGGGCAGAACGTCCACGAATCGAAACAGCTGGACCTTGAAGGCCTCGTTTTGCATGGCCCAGTCCATGACCTTGCCGGTCCAGAAGCCCTTGTTGAAAATGGACGGGGATTCGCCGCGGATGCTGGCGAAAAAGGCCTTGCCGCGCTGGCGGATGGCCTCGTCGAGCTGGGGATTCATTCTTCCTCTCCGGGTTCTGGGGTGACGCCGAGGGGCAGGGCCCCTGTTTCCTTGACGGTTTGCAGCACCACCGTGGTATTGGTGTCGCGCACGGTGGAAAGGCGGCCGATGACCTTGAGCAGTTCGGCCAGGGACCGGGTGTCGGGCACGCG
>NZ_JARKOZ010000068.1 GCF_029978005.1 Solidesulfovibrio sp.
CCCCCCCCCCCCCCCCCCCCCCCCCCCCCCCCCCCCCCCCCCCCCCCCCCCCCCCCCCCCCCCCCCCCCCCCCCCCCCCCCCCCCCCCCCCCCCCCCCCCCCCCCCCCCCCCCCCCCCCCCCCCCCCCCCCCCCCCATTCCTCCCCCTCTTCCCACAAAGGAGCCTCCATGGAAGCGCCGGACAGAAATCTCGGCTTGGATCTGGTACGGGTCACGGAAGCGGCGGCGCTCAGTTCCTCGCGCTGGCTCGGGCGCGGCGACAAGAACGCCGGCGACCAGGCCGCCGTGGACGCCATGCGCCTTTCCTTCAACACCCTGCCCATCGAGGGCATGATCATCATCGGCGAGGGCGAGAAGGACGAGGCCCCCATGCTCTACAACGGCGAGCGCGTGGGCAGCGGCCAGGGCCATGCGGTGGACGTGGCCGTGGACCCGGTGGAGGGCACGAACCTCTTGGCCTACGGCCGGCCCAACGCCATCTCCGTGGTCGGCATCGCCCCTCGCGGCTCCATGTTCAACCCCGGGCCGAGCTATTACATGCAAAAGCTGGTGGTGCCGGCCGAGGCCAGGGACGTGGCCGACCTCGACGCGCCCGTGGGCGAGAATCTGAAAAAAATCGCCAAAGCCCTCGGCAAGGACGTGGACGACCTGGTGGTCTTCGTCCTGGACAAGCCGCGCCACAAGGCGCTCATCGCCGACATCCGGGCCGTTGGCGCGCGCATCCAGCTGCACACCGACGGCGACGTGGCCGGCTCGCTCATGGCCGTGGACCCCGACAACGTGGTGGACGTCATGCTCGGCACCGGCGGCACGCCCGAGGGCGTGCTCTCGGCCTGCGCCATCCGGGCGCTGGGCGGCCGGCTGCTGGCCCGGCTCGATCCGCAGTCGGAAGACGAGAAGCTGGCCCTGGCCGAGGCCGGCATCGACTGCACGCGCGTCTTCACCGAAGAGACGCTGGTCAAAAGCGACGACACCTACTTCGCCGCCACCGGCATCTCGGGCGGCACCTTCCTGGAAGGCGTCCAGTTCACCGGCACCCACGCCGTCACCCACTCCCTGGTCATGCGCGGCAAGACCGGCACCATGCGCCGCATCGAAACGCGCATCCGGCTGGACAAGCTGATGGAAATCAGCGCGGTGAAGTATGATTAGAAGGGAAGATGAAGAGGAAGATGCCTCCGGCGGCCGGGGGGCATGATGCCCCCCGGACCCCCTCGATGGGAAAAGGCCGGAATCAAAAAATAAGGATGGTGTAGCCGTCTTCGGCGTAGGGGGCCATGCCGGGGTGGCCGTGCATGTCGTCGAGCAGGGCGAATCCCTCGGCCACGGCCGCCTCCTGGCTGCCGAGCTGGTGCGAGCAGGCCCGGCAGACGCCGGCGAACAGCCCCAGGCCCTTGGTCTTCTCGAAAAGCGCGTGCATGGGATTGTCCGCCTTGGCCAGGACGGCCACGAGCTTGGTGGCCTCGCCCTCCAGCACCACTTTGACTTCGTAGCCTTTCTCCAGGAAGTCCAACGCGTTTAAGAGCACATGGACGAAGCAGGACAGATCGCCCTTAAACGCGAAGAGCGCCACTTTCTTCACGGCTCGCCTCCCTTCCCGGCCGCGACCCTGCCGACCGGGGCCAGATACACGGTGAATTCCGCCTCGCCGTCCACGCCCAAAAGCGCGTCGCAGGCCTCCTGGTCGTAGGCGGCCACGGCGCAGGTCCCCGCGCCCACGGCCTCGCAGGCCAGGTACAGGTTCTGGCAGACGTGGCCGGCGTCCAGCGCGATGACCTTGTAGGACGCCTCGGCGTAGCGCCACTCCATGCGCTCGGGAACCGTGGTCCAGAAAAACGTCGCCGCGCCCCGGGCCGTGAAGCGCTGGTCGAAGGCGGCCCTGGAGACTTGCGCCTCGAGGTCGTCCGGCTGGTCTTTAAGGAGCAGCGCGTGCTCCACGGGCAGGTAGCGGTAAAGGCCCTTGGCGAGCCCCGCCACGCGAAAAACGGCCAGGTACGTTTCCAGGGCGTGGCGGCAGCCGGCCGAGGGCACGGTGCGAAAGCCGGACGCGCCCGGGGCCTTGCGCAGGCCCTGGCTGGCCCAGAGCAAAAAGCCCAGTTCGGCGAGCGTCAGCGGCGCGTCGTCGAAGACCCGGCGCGAACGGCGGTTGGCCACGGCCTCGGCCAGGGACACGGGTGCGACGCCCGGCCAGCCGTCGCCCGGCCCGGGCAGGGGTACGAGCGCCGCCCCTGGCGGATACGGCTTTTGCAGCGGCGGCGCGGGCAGTCCCCTATTTTGCGCCGTGGTGGAAAAGTCCACCATCTTGCGCACCGTGTCCTTCAGGAAAAACTTCAAATCAAACCGCATCCCGTCTCCTTCCCCCAGATGGGGTGGTCCAGGAGGGGGCCTCGCCCCCGCCTGGCCGCCGGAGGCATTCTTTCCTCTCCAACCTACGCATACCCTTCGATAATCTCCCGCAACGCCCCCATGTCCGGCTCCCGCGTGGCGAGCGGCGCTTTCGCGCCCGCGCCGAAGGCCGGCCGGTCGCTTTTCCACAGGATGCCTATGGGGATGCGCTCGCCCCACTGCCTGGCCTTCTCCATGGCCGCGCCGAAATCGGTCGGGTCGTGGTCGTCGCCGAGCGCGTAACAGCGCTCCTTGTACCAGGCGTAGGTGTTGACCTTGTTGAAGGAGACGCAGGGCTGGAGCACGTCGATGAGGGCAAAGCCGGGATGGCGCGCGCCGGCCGCGATGAGCCCGGCCAGGTGGTCGATCTCGCCGGCGAAGCCCCGGGCCACGAAGGACGCGCCCATGGTCACGGCCACGGCCACGGGGTTGAAGGCGGCCGACGGCGCGCCGTGGGGCTGGGTCTTGGTCTGCTGGCCTTGCGGCGTGGTCGGGCTGGCCTGGCCTTTGGTCAGGCCGTAGACTTGGTTGTCGTGGACGATGTAGGTGATGTCGACGTTGCGCCGGATGGCCGCCAGGAAGTGGTTGCCGCCCTCGCCGTAGGAGCAGCCGTCGCCGGATTCGGCGAACACGGCCAGTTCCGGGTTGGCCAGCCGGATGCCCGTGGCCGCCGGCAGGGAGCGGCCATGCAGGCCGTTTAGGGTATTGACGCGGATGTAGTGCGGGGCCTTGGCCGCCTGGCCGATGCCCGTGGAGAAGACCGCCTTGTGGGGCGGCAGGCCCAGCTCCACCAGGGCCTTGACCACGGCCTTGCGGATGGAGAAGTTCCCGCAGCCGGGGCACCAGGCGGTTTCGAACTCGCCGTAGTCTTGCGCTGTGACCATGCCTGCCTCCTACAGCCTTTCGAGGATGTACGCCGCGGTGAACGGCAGCCCGTCGTAGCGGTTGACCCGGCCGTCGAAGACGTAGCCCGTCTCGCGGCGGACCAGCCGGGCCAGCTGGCCGGCGAAATTGCCCTCGACCATGACCGTGCGCCGGGCTTGGCCGAGCACCGGCATAAAGGCGTCCGGGGTCAGCGGCCAGACCTGGGAAAAATGCAGCACCGCCGCCTTTTCCCCTTTTTCCCGCAGCGCTTGCGCCGCCTCCAGGGCCGCGCCGAGGGTCGAGCCCCAGCAGGTCAGCAGCGTCGCGTTGTCCGGATCGCCGTACACGTCCGGCGGCAAGGCGGCCTTGGCCAGGCCGTCGTGCTTTCGCATGCGCTTGTCCTGCATGGTCACGCGCACGCCGAGGTCCTCGGTGATGTGGCCGTCCGGGGTGTGCTCGTCGCTGTCGAGGACGACCGTGGCTTCGCAAAAGCCGGGAATCAGGCGCGGCGACACGCCGTCGCCGGTCACGGCGTAGCGCTCGTAGCCGGCCGGGTCGGGCACGGCGGTCAGGGGCCGGGCCACGGGCGGCAGGCTGTCCAGGTCGAAGGGCGCGACGTCGCGGAAGCTGTCGGCCAGGAACTGGTCCGTGAGGATGAAGACCGGCGACTGGAAGCGCTCGGCCGCGTCCACGGCCCGGTAGGAAAGGTGGAAGCACTGTTCCACGCTGCCCGGCGCGAAGATGGCCCGGGGAAACTCGCCGTGGCCGGCGGAGAGGACCAGGTCGAGGTCGGCCTGCTCGGTGCGGGTGGGCAGCCCCGTGGCCGGGCCGGGGCGCTGGGCCACCACGATGGTCACGGGGGTCTCCAGCATGCCGGAGAGGCTCACGCCCTCGACCATGAGCGCGAATCCGCCGCCCGAGGTGGAGACCATGGGCCGGGCTCCGGCATAGGACGCGCCGACGGCCATGATGACGGCGGCGATCTCGTCCTCGGCCTGTTCGCAGACCACGCCCATGCGGTCGGCGTGGTCGATGTAGGTCTGGATGACCGAGGTGCCGGGCGTCATGGGGTAAAACGAACAGAAATCGACGCCCGCGGCCAGCCCGCCCAGGGCGATGGCATCGTTGCCGTGGAGCATGACCCGCCTGCCGCGCGCCTCGGGCGGGGGCAGGCAGGCGAAGGCGGCCTTCTGAGCAATGGTCCAGTCCATGGCCGCCGCGAAGACTTGGCTGTTGGCCGCCACGATCTCGTCGCCTTTCCTGCCGAACTTCTCGGCGATGAGCCCGGTGATCCAGGCCGGGTCCAGGCAGAGCAGCGCGCCGAGCACGCCGAGCGCCGCCATGTTCTCGTACAGCGGTTTGGGGCAGAGCTCCTTGTAGGGGACGGCCAGCCCCGGCAGGCCGGCCAGGCCGTGGGCCGCGTCGGCCAGCACCAGGGCCCGGTCCGTGAGGTCGCTCCTGTGGATGTCCAGGGTCTCGGCGGACAGGGCGACGAGGAGGTCGATGCCCTCGGTCGGCGCGACGACCGGAGCGCTGTCCGCGCGGATGGCGAAAGTGTTGTGCCCGCCCCGGATGCGGGACTGGTAGTCCTGGGTGACGACGATGGCGTAACCGGCGCGCACCAATGCCCGGGAGAGGAATTCCCCCACGGTCACGAGCCCCTGGCCGGCTTCGCCGCCGATGACGATGTTGACTGCGGATGCGCCCATGCTTGTCGCTCCCTTGCGGCAAAAGGACGGCCGTCCGCGCCTGGCGCGGACGGCCGGGGGTTGACGTACGGCTGACGCCGCGGGCTGCCTAGGCGGCGGTGGTCGGCGGGACGTAGACCCGGGCGGCCAGGTCCTTGTCGAGCATGAAGAACCCGCCGGGGGTCTGGTCCACGAGCTTGAGCTTGGCGATGACGTCGGCGACGCTCGCCTCCTCCTCCACCTGCTCGTCGATGAACCACTTGAGGAAGGAGGCCGTGCCGTGGTCCTTTTCCTCCAGGGCCAGGTCCATCAGCTTGTAGATGCGGGCGGTGACGCCCTCCTCGTGGGACAGGGCCTCCTCGAACACGGCCAGGGGCGAGGCCCAGTCATGGGGCGGCGCCTCGATGGCCTGCAGGATCACCCGGCCGCCGCGCTCCACGATGTAGTCATAGAATTTCTGGGCGTGAAACTTCTCTTCCTGGTCCTGCACATGCATCCAGTTGGCGAAGCCCATGAGGCCCTTGTCCTCGAAATAGGTGGCCATGGAAACGTACAGGTAGGCGGAATAGAGCTCCCAATGCACCTGGTCGTTGAGAGCCTTCACCATGGTCGGCGACAGCATGGGCTAGTCCTTCTTCCAGAGGCCGTGGATGTTGCAGTATTCGCGGGCGTAGACCTTCTCGGCCTTGATGCAGAAGGTCGCTTCCGGGGCCTGGCCGGGCTTGAGGAACTTGCGGTAGGTCTTGCCGTCGGCCACCAGCTCGATCCACTCGATGTAGTGTTTCTCTTCCATGGGGTGCGCGGCCGCGCCGACCTTGACCAGGTAGCCGTCGGCAGTCTTCTCGATGACCGGAACGTGCTTCTCCTTGGAGGCGTCCACGGTGTTCTCGGTCATGAGCTTCATGGGCTGGCCGCAGCAGACCAGTTCGCCCTCGCCGGCATGCAGAACCTCGACGATATTGCCGCACACTTCGCACTTGTAGATTTCCAGTAGCTCAGCCATGTCGTAGTACTCCTTGTGATCCCCGATGATCGTTGCACGCGCGGGCCGGCCGGGGAGAACCAGGGCGCGGGGCGAGCGACACCTTGTCATCTCCTAAACCACTTCTCGCTCCTTTGCGCAACCCCCGCGCCGGGCAAAGCCGGACGCTTCGATCCGTGGAGGCCGCGCCGTAAAGTATTCGCCGAAGCGGCCGATGACAGGGACAGGAGGCCCATGGGGCCGCCATGGAGAACGCCATGCACCTTGCCCGAAAACTGCTGCCCTGCGCCCTGGCCGGCCTCGTCCTGGCCGCCGGCCTGGTCGAGCCCGTGGACACGGCCCGGGCCGGCACGCCGGCTCCGCTGCCGACGCAGATCCCCATCCGCGACATCGACGCGCCGCCCACGCCCAACACGCCGCCCACGCCTTTTACGCCCAAGCCCGCGCCCGTGCGGCGGCATCGGGCCAAAAAGCCGCGCAAACGCCCGGCCCCGCCCGTGCCGACGCCTCCCGCGCCACGGGCCAAGGCCCCGGCCGGCCCCAAGCTAGAGCAGCGCTACGAGCCGCCCACGGAATCCATCGTTCCCCTGGACGCCCCCCTGTCCCCCACGGCTCCGCCGGCTTCCGGCGACCGGAAGGGCCAGGCCGCACCGAAACCCGCGCCCGTGGAATTCCCGCCCGAGCCCGCCCCGGCTCCGGCCCCGGCTCCGGCCCAGACGCCGCAACCGGCCCCCCAACCCGCGCCCAAGCCGGCCCAATGACAAGGAGGCCGTCATGAAGAACACGCTTCGAGTCCTGTCCGCATCGCTGTTGGGCCTGGCCTTGGCGACGCTGCTCATGGGCGCGACCCCGCCGCCGCCCCAGCCGCAGTATCCCGAGGTGGCCATGGCCCTGGCCGCGGACCTCGACCGCCAGCTCGTGCCGCGCCTTGGCATGTACACCCGCGACAACAGTCGGGGCCTGTACTGGGTGGTGGTGACCACCCCGGCGGACATGAGCGACCTGAGCCGCGCCACGCCCCTGTCCCGGCTCTTCGGCCAGGAGCTGTCCACGGCCCTGGTGGCGCTGGGGTACAACGTCCAGGAGATCCGCAAGGCCGGCGACATCATGACGAGCCGAGGCCAGGGCGAGTTCGTCCTGACCCGCGACACCCGCGCCCTGGCCGCCAGCCGGGCCACGGCCACCCTGGTCGTGGCCGGCACCTACGTGGCCACGCCCGGCGGCGTGCGCTTCGCCATGGAGGTCATCGACGCCCGCAACAACAACATCGTGGCCGCGGCCAACCGCACCCTGCCCATGGACGCCACGGTGGGGGCCCTCGGCGGCCCGGGCACGTCCTTTGTCGCGCCCACGGTCTCCACCGTCGATCCCGAGACCTTCCGCCGGGAGATGATCCCCTACTCCATGGCCCGGCACTGGTGATTCCCGGCGGCCGGCTTGCCACCGGCCGCCCCATCTCTTATGCTCCGGCCATGTCTTTGAGAGCATGAGGATGGAACCATGAACGACTTGCGCCACGTCCTGGTCGTGGAAGACAGCCGCGTCCAGGCCAAGATCATCAGCCAGCACATCGCCGAGGCCACGCCCTTCCCCACCCTGGTGGCCCACACCCTGGCCGAGGCCAGGGAGATCATGACGCAGCAGCGCGAGGCCATCTTCGTGGCCATCCTCGACCGCAACCTGCCCGACGACGAGGACGGCGGCATCGTGCCCCTGGCCACCTCGCTCGGCATCCCTTCGGTAGTCATGACCGCCACCTTCGACGAGGAGGTGCGCCGCAAGCTCCTGGAGCAGAACGTAGTGGACTACTTCGTCAAGAACATGTCCGAGATGGGGGCCATGGAGCGGCTCATCGAGCGACTGTACAAGAACCAGTTCGTCAAGGCGCTGGTGGTGGACGACTCCAAACTCTTCCGCCATCACCTCACCCGGCTTCTGACCAACCTCAACCTCCAGGTGCTGGAGGCCGAGGACGGCCGGCAGGCCCTGGAGATGCTGCGCCGGGAGGATGGGGTCAGCCTCGTGGTCACGGACTACAACATGCCGAACCTCGACGGGTTCGGGTTCATCGAGGAACTGCGCGCCACCTGGCCCAAGGACAAGCTGGTCGTCATCGGCGTCTCCGCCGAAGGCGGGGCGCAGACCGTCAAGTTCCTCAAGGTCGGGGCCAACGACTTCCTGGTCAAGCCCGTGCAAGCCGAGGAATGCATCTGCCGGGTCCACCAGCAGCTGGACATGCTGGAGATCCTCACCAACTACCGCGAACTGTGCGCCAAGGCAGGGAACTAGACAACGCGGCCCTGCCGCGACGCCGCCCGCTGCGCCGTCTCGTCCCGGCCGCCGCCGGCCTGGCCCTCCTGCTGGCGGCCGCCGTCGTCCTGCGCCTGGCCACGGCCGCGCCGCCCTTTCCCCTGGCCGTGCTCTCCCCGCCGGGAGCCGTCGTGATCGCGGCCCGAAACGGCGCGCCCCTGCGGCTCTACCTCGCCCCGGACGAGGCCTGGCGCTTTCCCACCCGGCTTTCCGCCGTGGCCCCCATCCTGCCCCGCCTGGTGGTCGCGGCCGAGGACCGGCACTTCTACCGCCATCCCGGGGTCAACCCCCTGTCGCTCGCCCGCGCCGCGATTTCGAACCTGCTCGCCGGCCGCGTGGTCTCGGGCGGGTCCACCATCACCATGCAGTTGGCCCGGCTGGCCGAACCCAAGGCACGCACCCTGGCCGGCAAGCGACGCGAGGCCCTGGCCGCCCTGGCCCTGGAGCGGCGGCTGTCCAAGGAAGCCATCCTCGAGCGCTACCTCAACATGGCCCCCTACGGCGGCAACATCGTGGGCGTGGGCGCGGCCAGCCTGCTCTACTGCGGCAAGACCCCGGACCGGCTGTCCCTGGCCGAGGCGGCCCTTTTCGCCGTGCTGCCGCGCGCGCCAAGCGCCCTGGACCCGGTACGCCATCCCGCCCGGGCCAAGGCGGCCCGCGACGCGTTGCTCGCCCGCGTGGCCCGGCTCGGGGTGGTCACGGCCGAGGAGGCGGCCGAGGCCATGGCCGCGCCCGTGCCGCGAAAGCTCCTGGAGCCGCCGTTTATCGCGCCGCAGTTCTGCGACATGGCCAGGGAGGCGGCGGGCAAGGCCGTGCGCGTGGACACGACCCTGGACCCGTCGCTGCAAAAAGCCGTGGCCGACGTGCTGCGCGGCCGCAAGAGCGCGCTGGCCGCCCAGGGCATCGGGGCCGTGGCCGCCGTGGTCCTGGACGTGGCCAGCCGCGACGTCCTGGCCCTGGTCGGCTCCACGGACTTCTTCGGCGACGCCCGCTTCGGCCAGATCAACGGCGCGACCATCCGCCGCTCGCCCGGCTCGGCGCTCAAGCCCTTCCTCTACGCCATGGCCCTGGACGCCGGCCTGGTCTTTCCCCAAAGCCAGCTCCTGGACGTCCCCACGGCCTTCGGCGGCTACAAGCCGAAGAACTACGACGGCCTCTACCGTGGCCGGGTGACCACCGAACAGGCGCTGGCGGCCTCCCTCAACGTGCCGGCGGTGCGGCTTTTAAGCGACGTCGGGCCGACGCGCTTCCTGGACCAGCTGCGCCGGGAGGGTTTTTCCAGCCTGGACCGGCCGGCCGAGCATTACGGCCTGTCCCTGGTCCTCGGCGGCGGCGAGGTGACGCTTCTTTCCCTGGCCGACGCCTACGCCGACCTGGCCGGCGGCGGCGAGCACCGGCCGCCCCGGCTGCTCCTGGCCGCGCCTTCCGGTCCGGCCACGCGGCTCTACTCCCCCGAGGCCAGCGCGCTGGTCACCGAGATGCTCGCCAAGGTGGAGCGGCCGGACCTGCCCACCTCCTGGGAACGCGCCCTGGCCGTGCCGGCCGTGGCCTGGAAGACCGGCACCTCCTACGGCCACCGCGACGCCTGGGCCGTGGGCTACAGCGCCGACCGGGTCATCGCCGTGTGGGTCGGCAACATGGACGGGACGCCGGTCAAGGGCATCTCGGGCGCGGTCCACGCCGGGCCGGTCCTGTTCGAGCTCTTCCGGGCCGTGGAGCCGCGTGGCTCGCGCCTGGCCATGCCGGCCTGGCTCAACATCCGCGAGGTGGAGGTCTGCGCCGAAAGCCGCCAACTGGCCGGCCCGGACTGCCCACGGCACGTCACGGCCAGGATCATCCCCGGCGTGACCAAACTTCTCCCCTGCCCGGTGCACCGCCGCCAGCTCGTGGACGCGGCCTCGGGCCGGGCCCTTTCCGCCGACTGCCTGGACGCGCACCAGGCCGTGTCCGCGGTCGTGGCCCGCTACCCGGCCGAGCTCGTGTCCTACTGGCGGGCGGTGGGCATCCCCTTCGAGGCCCCGCCCGAGCCCGAACCGGGCTGCGGCGCGCCGTCGGGCCCCGGGCCGCGCGTGGTCTCGCCGAGTCCGGCCACGCCCTACGTCTTTCGGCGTGACGTGCCGGCCTCGCTGCAGCGCATCGCCCTGACCGCCGCCGCCCCTGCCGACAGCCGCCGGCTTTCCTGGTATGTGGACGGCGAGCTGGCCGCCCAGGGCGGACCGGCCGAACGCCTTTTCTGGGAACCGGCCCCGGGCCGCCACCGCGTGGTGTGCGTGGACGACCTGGGCCGCACCGACGCCGTGACCGTGGGCGTCGAATAGACAAGGAGGAGCGCCTCATGAGCGCCGTGCTGGATTTTTCCATCTTTCCGCTGGACAAGGGCGACAGCCTTTCGGAGTACGTGGCCCGGGCCGTGCGCATCATCAAGGAGAGCGGGCTGCCCTACGTCTTTTCCCCCATGTCCACCAGCGTCGAGGGAGAATGGGACGAGGTCATGGCCCTGGTGACCCGGTGCAAGGACGCCCTGGCCAAGGATTGCCACCGCATCCACGTGGTCATCCGCGTGGACCTGCGCGACGGCCCGTCGGGACGGCTTCAATCCAAAGTCCGGGCCGTGGAGGAAAAACTGTAGAAACCGACCGGTCCGGACCGCGACCGTTGCCAAGGCCCCGCGCCGGCGTTACACCGTTGCGACAAGCGGCAGCCGCGGCCCGGCCGGGAAACGCCCCGGCCCGGGCCAAACCCACCACGCAAACGCCCAGGAGTGAGCCATGCTCGATCAGTTGGCGAAAATGGACATGAGCATCTACTTCCAGACCGTCGTCTTCCTCGCCTTCCTCGCCCTGATGCTGCGGCTGCACTGGAAGATGGGGTCGCTTGCCCACATCTTCGCCAACGCCCTGCGCTACGCCGTGCTGCTTTTCATCTTCATCTACCTGTTCCTCAACTGGGCCAGCGACGTCAATCCGAGCCTTCGCAGCAGCAGCATCCTCATCATGACGCTCATCAACGTCTACCTGCTGTGGCACGTCATCGTGGCCGCCGTGGAACTGCCCTACCGCCGGGCCCTGGCCGGCTGCGTGGACGGCATCTGCACGGGCACGGACCTGGAGCGGGTCTTCGCCGCAGGCAAGCGCTTCTACAAGCTGCGCTACTTCTGGACCTCCCTGGCCAGCGGCAACGCCCCCTGGCGCTTCCTGCGCGGCATCGCCGCCGAGCGCACCCGCGACGACCTGCACCGGGTGTTCGTGAGC
Source organism: Solidesulfovibrio sp. (assembly GCF_029978005.1). GTDB lineage: Bacteria > Desulfobacterota > Desulfovibrionia > Desulfovibrionales > Desulfovibrionaceae > Solidesulfovibrio. Next base: position 11,481 of record NZ_JARKOZ010000068.1, read on the forward strand.
CTGGACCCCAAGGCGTCGGTCTTCGGCGCGAGCCTTTTTACCCATTACCTCAAGCACCGCCTGGACGCGGACAAGGGCCAGCCGGCGGAGAAGCGCGCCGAGCGCCTGCGCCTCGTCGAGACCCTGGAAAAGGACGCCTGGCTTTCGGACAATACCGGCGAGTTCCTGCATCTGCTGCTCACCGCGCCCGAAGACCTCCAGGAAGTCGGGCTCAAGACCGCCCTCAAGGACGCCGGCAAGCTGGCCTGACCGGCCGGGCGGCCCCGCTCCGGCCGCAGGCCCCACGCGTCATGCGCCCAAGCGTCGCCCTTCTCTTCCTTTGCCTGCTCCTCCCGGCCGCGTCCGTCGCCCAGGCGGCGGACACGGCCGGACCGCGCTGCCGGCCGGCCGCCCTGGCCGTGGCCGTGGACGCCGGGCACGGGCCGGGCATCCCCGGCGCGACCAGCTCCCGGGGCGTGCCCGAATACGACTTCAACCTGCGCCTGGCCAAGGAGCTCGTCGCCGCCCTGCGCGCCGCCGGCTTTCCCAAGGCCTCCCTCCTCGATCCCAAGGGCGAGGATCTGCCCCCGGCCGCCAGGGCGGCCCGGGCCAACGCCGCCGGGGCGGGGCTGCTGCTTTCCGTCCACCACGACTCCGTCCAGCCGCAGTTTCTCGAAACCTGGACCGTGGACGGACGCGCCCGGCGCTACTGCGACCGCTTCGCCGGCTATTCGGTCTTCTATTCCCAGCGCAACCCCGACGCGGCCCAGAGCCTGGAACTGGCCAAGGCCATCGGCCGCGAGCTGACCGGAGCCGGGCTCAGTTTCACCCGCCACCACGCCGCCGACATCCCGGGCGAACGCCGCCCCCTGGTGGATGCTACCGTCGGCGTCTCCCGCTACGACGGCCTGGCCGTGCTGGCCGGCGCGCGCATGCCGGCCGTGCTGATCGAGGCCGGCGTCATCGTCAACCGCGACGAGGAACTGGCCCTGTCCGGGGCCGAGCGCCAGCAAAAAACCGCCCGGGCCATGGCCCGGGCGGTCGTGTCGTGGTGCGCCGCGCCAAAGGCGCGTTGAGGCAGGCTTCGCAACGCACCGGAAAAAGTGGGAAAACGGGGAGCATCCTCTGCGGCCGGCGTCCGCGGACGTGGCTCCCGGGGACAGAGACGGCGGGGGCTTGTCGGAAACGCCTCCGCTCAGACGGCGGCGGCCAGGCGTTCCCAGGCCAGGGCCCGGGCCCGTTCGGCCAGTTGCAGCATCTCGGGCTTGGACACCTGGTCGTCGGCCCCCACGGCCTCGCCCTTGTGGCGCAGGCTGTCGGTGATCAGCGAAGAGAAAAGGATCACCGGCAACTGCTTGAGCACCGGGTCCTCCTTGACCTTGCGCGTGAGGCTGTGCCCGTCCATGGCCGGCATCTCGATGTCCGACACCAGGATGTGCACGTAGTCGGTGATGGGCTTGCCTTCCTTGGCCGAGGCCTCCTTCCACTCCATGAGCTGGTCCCAGGCGATGCGGCCGTTGATGGTGCGCGTCACCTCGAAGCCGGCCTTTTCCAGGGACGTGCCGATCATGCGGCGGATGGTGGTGGAGTCGTCGGCGATGAGCGCCTTGAAGGTCATGTCCTTGTCCGGCAGTTCCTTCCGGCGCTCGACGAAGACCTCCTCGTCGAGCTCCTTGAGCGCCAGGCCGGGATTGAGCTCGGCCACGATCTTTTCCATGTCCAGGATGAAGACCACCCGCGTGTCGAGCTGGACCACGCCCGTGACCGAATTGCCGGAATAGGTCTGGACCTGGATGCTCGGCGGCTCGATCCGCTCCCAGCTCAAACGATGGATGCGCGTGACGCCCGAGACGCGAAAGGCGCTGACCACCCTGTTGAATTCCGTCACCACCACCTTGTCGGACGCGTTGTCGGAGCGGTCCTTGCCGAGCCAGATGGCCAGATCGACCAGGGGCACCACCTTGTCGCGCAGGTTGAAGGTGCCAAGCACGCAAGGATGCGGCGTCTGCGGCATTTCCGTGACCTTGGGCAGGCGGATGATCTCCAGGACCTTGGCCACGTTGACCCCGTAATACCCGACGTACGTCTTGCCCGAGGGCGTGGGTTCCTCCAGGTAGAATTCGACGATTTCCAGTTCATTGGTGCCGGATTCGAGAAGGATGTTCGTGTTGCTCATGATGCCTGGGCTCCGGAAGGATTGGTGACGGGCGATGCGTTTCGAGGCGACGCCATGAAAGTCTATGCCGTCGCCATGAAAAAAAGCAAGGCCGCGTTGGAAGGATTTCCATTTGACGCCGTGCGGCCATGGCGGCATGAAAGGGTTTGGAGTCCTGCCAGGGGGCGTTGTTATGTATTGCCGTCTCTTCGGGATGAACGTCATGCCGCAATGTCTTTTCCGTGGCGTTTGCGCGGCGCTGGTCGCCGTTACGTGCTGCCGCGCCATCGCGTCGGCGGGCGACGGTCCGCCGCTGACGCTGTTGGTCTTCGACAGACCGCCCTACTACCTGCTCGACGGCGGCCGGCCGGCGGGCGGCTTCCTGCTCGTCAACGCCATGGCCGTCCTCGACCGGGCCGGCCTTGCCTACGTGGTGCGGGAAATGCCGCCCGGCCGCGTCCTTTCCACCCTCGCCGCCCTGGACGTCGACGCCTGCGCCGTGGGCTGGCTCGAGACTCCGGAGCGCCGGGACTTCGCCCGCTTCAGTGCCCCCATCTACCGCAACAAGCCGCTCATCGCCGCCCTGGGCGCAACCTCGGCCGCCTGCCCGCAAAACGCCGCCCTGGCCGGGCTCCTTGCGGCCAAGGACCACTGGGGCCTGCGCAACGGCTTCTCCTACGGTCCCCGAGCCGACGCCCTGCTGGCGACGGTCCCAGAGGAACGGCTGCACCGCTTTTCCGATCCCGAACTGCTCCTGCCCCTTTTGGCCAAGGGGCGTCTGGACGCCGTGCTCATGGAACCCGAGGAATTCTCTTGGCGCATGGCCCGGGACATGGCCCTGGGCCGGACGGTGCGCGCCTGTCCCCTGGCCGACGCGCCAGAGGGCGTCACCCGCCATATCATGTGCGACATGACCGTGCCCGCCGAAACCATGGCGCGCATCGACGCCGCAGTGCAGGAATTCATGGGCGAGACCGCGGACCAGGCCAGGTTCCTCCTGGCCCAGCGGCATTGATCGAAGGAGCTAGAACTTGCGGTCGAGCAGCAGGTGGGAGAAGTAGCCCAGCACCGTGGCCAGGTAGTAGGGGAAAAACGGCTTCCAGGGCAGGCCGAGCAGCAGCATGGGCGCGAGCAGCACGGAGCCGGGAATGAGCAGGGCCGCCCACCAGGACTGAGTCCAGCCCCGGTGGGAGCCTATGGCCGGCAGCAGGGCGCAGAACCCGAGCACCGCCGCGACGCGGTACTGCTCCCGGAAGATCAGCACGGCGTCCACCACCAGGGCCGCGCCGTAGAAAAAACGCCGCCCCTTGGAGTCCGTGTCCACGTCGGGGAAAAGCCCGCCCAGGATGGAGAAAAGCCCCAGGCAGACCATGGTCTCGAAGCTGGGGCGGTAGGCGCCGAGCCAGTAGGCGCCGCCGAGCGCCCCGGCGGTGACCGCCGCCGCGCCGGCGATGTGCGTCTTGAAACCCGGCATGGGCCGCCTCCTAGCATCACGGCCCGGCCCTGGCAAGGCGGCCCCGCTTGACGCCGCCCCCGGCCATGGCTACCACCACGGCAAACGCAACATCCAACCCCCGGACCCCAAATGCCCGCCAAATTTCTCCCGACCGCCCTTGTCCTGACCATGGCCCTCCTGGCCGCCCTGCTCGCCCCCCAGGCGCCCGCCCTGGCCGGAGCGCCCAAGGTGGAAAACTTCGTCACCAGTTGGTGCCCCTACTGCACCAAGACCAAGGCCTATTTCGACTCCAAGGGCATCGCCTACACCGCCTTCGACATCGAGAA
>NZ_JARKOZ010000069.1 GCF_029978005.1 Solidesulfovibrio sp.
AAATGGGCCGGGCGACGCAGGCCGCAAAGCCGGCCAGCACCGCCCGGCCCATTTCCGCGACCCCGGGCGCCAGCGGCGACGCGCCGCATGTTAAGAGAAGATTCCTTCAGTGCCTTTAAGAGGCTTTCAAAGCAAAAAGTCCATTAAATCTCGCCCAGAAGGGGCGACGGCCTGGGGGAGTGACTCCCCCCGGTGGGTCCAGGGCAAAGCCCTGGTGGGGTCTGGGGCAACGCCCCAGCGGGTGCGGGGCAGCGTCCAGCCGGGTCCAGGGCAAGGCCCTAATAGCGCATGGCTTCGGGCGAGGCGAGGATGACGGCGAGACCGACGTTGTCGCCGGCTTTTTCCGCGACTTGGCGGGTATGGGCATCGACGTCCGGGCCGAGGGTATCGGCCAGGGTTTGGCAGGAGAGCTTGGCGGCGGGTTTGACGCCCGGGATGCGTCCGGCGGCCAGGTCGCCGGCGAAGGTCACCCGGCGCAGCAGGGCGTCGGGTTTGAGCCAGGCGCTGGAGGCCAGCGGGTAGCCTTCGGGGCCGTCGGCGGCATAGAAGGGTTGTCCGAGTCCGGCCAGGCAGCCGGCCAGGGCGGTGGTGTCGCCGGGCGGCAGTCCCGTGGCGCGCACGGCCGAGACGACTTGCCGCAGGGGCGATTTGAAGCGGTTGCCCATGTATTTGGGATCGAAGAATTCCGGGCTTTTGAACAGCGCCAGCAGGGTTTGGCGGATGTCGCCGCCGGATTTGGCGAAGGCTTCGGCGGTGCGGCTGACCAGGGCGGGTGGCGGGTCGTCGGCCAGGAAGTAGATGGCGAGCTTGCGGGCGATGTTTTTGGCCGTGGCCGGGTGTTCGGCCAGGATGTCCAGGGCGGTCGCGCCTTCGGCCGCGCCCGTGCCTTTGATGGTGTGGCCGAGCAGCGTCTTGTCCAAGGGGTCGTGGAGTTCCACGTCGAAGTAGAAGCCGCCGGAATCGGCCGCGCCGCGCGCCGCGCCCACGCGCCAGCCGGTGAGGATGCGGGCCAGGGCCAGGGTGTCGGCGGGCTTTTGGGGGCCGCCGGGACCCAGGGTCTGGTGGGCCAGCAGGATGGCGGCGTACGTCGGGTCCAGGGCTTCCTTGGCCGGCCCCGCGTTCTGGCGGTTGACGATGTTTTTCCAGTTGCCCCGGGCGATGAGCATGGCCGGGTGGCGGGCGGTGGCGGCCAGGAGGTCGGCGAACCGGCCCAGGGCGTGGGGGCGGATGGCTTCGCGCTCGAAGGAGCCGGACCAGAGCTGGGCCAGGCCTTTGGTCGCGCCCAGGCTGAAGTGGTCGCACCAGAAGGCGACCATGAGTTCGGTCAGCTGGTTCGGGGACCAGATGGAGCGAAGCAGTCTTGCCCGGGCGGCTTCCAGGGAGGCGGTCTCGGCCCGGTCGAAGACCCGGCGCATGGCGTCGGGGCCGGGTTGGGCCTCCGTGCCGCCGGAGGGGCCGAATTCTCGGAAAAGGCGCACCGTGTCCATGGCCTGGGTGGGCAGGGCGGCCAGGGCGGCGGTCAGGGCCTGGGGTTCGGGGGCGGTCTCCGGGGAGAGCTGGGCCTCGATGAAGGCTTCCGGGCCCATGGCCGTCGCCCGAGCGAGGTCGCCGGGGGCTGGGCCGTAGGTCAGGCGGGACACCAGGTGGACGATTTTGGGATCGAGGGCCGGGGCGTCGCCCGCCCCGGCCGGGAGCGCCGCCAGGAGCAACCCCAGGGCAAGCAGCGCGGCAAGGCCGGCGACGCCGTGGCAGCGGCCTGAAATCCTTGTGGACATCGTGGCGAGCATAGCGTGACTGTGCGCGCGGCGGGTTCGAATGTCAATTGCGTCAAGGCGCGCGGAAAGGCGTGCGCTTGGCCGTGAAACAGGGTAGCATCTTGTGCATGGAGGAAGAACGCATGCCTGTCTACATGAATCAGACCGTGGTCAAGTACGGCGTCGGATTCGGTTCGGCCCTGGCCATGTCCGTGTCCTTCGCGCTCAACAAGTCCATCTTCTGGGCCATCATCCATGGCATATTGGGCTGGCTCTACGTCCTGTATGCCTGGATCTTCAAAACCTACTAGGCGTCCAGGCCGCGAAGTCGCCCGTGTGGAGCACGCCTTCGAAGGGGCGGCGGGCGAAGTATATCCAGGCCTGCGCCGTCGCGCCATCGGCCATGACCACCGGAGCGACGGCGCGGCAGTACTCCCGGGGGTGTTCCTCCAGGGCGTCCAGTTCGCGAAGCCGGGTCGCGTCCACTCGGTAGACCTCGCCGACGACGCGGCTGTGCGGTTCGTCGGCCACGAGGTAGGGTATGTCGCCGGCCACGTACATGGCGTAGGCCTCGACCGTCTCGGCCCGGCCGAGGCACGGGCAGCCGGCCACGTAGTGGTGGTTGCGAAATCCCTGCCGCAGCGTCCCGTACGCGAAAATATCCCAGTACATCTCTGTCTTCTTCACGCCCCATTTTCCCTTGTGCAACGGAGTCCCCCATTGGGGAGGTCCAGGAGGGGGTCACCCCCTCCTGGCCGCCGGAGGCATCTTCATCTTTCTCAACCCGTTACCTCGCCACCCTAGTGTCCCAGCCACTGCGCCCAGACTTTCCGGTTCCGGGGGCCGTCCCATTCGCACAGGAACACGCCTTGCCAGGTGCCGAGCTGGATGCGGCCGCCGGAGACGATGAGCGTCTGGGACGGCCCGACGAGGGTGGTCTTGACATGGGCGTCGCTGTTGCCTTCGGCGTGGCGGTAGCCGGCTTCGCGGGGCAGCAGCCGGGAGAGGGCCATGACGAGGTCGGCGGCCACATCCGGGTCGGCGTCTTCGTTGACGGTCAGGGCGGCGGTGGTGTGGGGGCAGTAGACCACCAGCGCCCCGTCGCGCCAGCCCTTGGCGTCCACCAGCTCCTGGAGCGCGCCGGTCAGGCGCACGAGTTCCTCCCGGCGGGTGGTGCGGACTTCGAACGTTTCCATGCAACCTCCTCAGTCGTCGTCCCGGGCCGGCCGGAAGCCGTGGCCGAAGGACGGATCGTAGAGTTTGGACGCCGCGCCCCGGCCGAGTCCCGGCAGCACCAGGAAGACGGTCTGCCGGCCCATGCCTTCCTGGCGTACGGTTCGGGCCAGGGTGTCGATGGTGGCCAGGCGGCGTTTCTCGCCGGGCCAGCCCAGGCGGTGGGCCACGGCCACGGGCGTGTCGCCCGGCAGGCCGCCTTCGGTCAGCGCCCGGGCCACGCCCTCGGGGTCGCCGGCGGAAAGGTAGACGGCCATGGACGCGCCGTGCCGGGCGAGTTCGGCCAGGGACTGGCCGGACGGCACGGGCGTGCGGCCGGCCAGCCGGGTGAGGATGAGGGTCTGGGTCGCCTCGGGCTCGGTGAAGCTGACGCCGAAGGCGGCGGCGGCGGCCGAGGCCGAGGTCACGCCCGGCACCACGATGTAGGGGATGCCCTCGGCGTCGAGGAGTCGGGCCTGTTCGGCCACCGCACCGTAAAGCGCCGGGTCGCCGGTGTGCACCCGGGCGGCGAGGCCGCCGGCGCGCGCCGTGGCCGCGAGCAGGGCGTGGGTTTCCTCCAGGCTCAAGGGGGCGGAATCCACGACCTTGGCCTCGGCGCGGGCCAGGGCCACCACGGCCGGCGGCACCAGGGAGCCGGCGAAAAGCACCAGGTCGGCCTGTCCGATGAGGCGGGCGGCCTTGACGGTGAGCAGGTCCGGGTCTCCCGGCCCCGCGCCGACGAACGCCACGCCGCCATGGGGGAAAAGCGCCTCAGCCATGGGGGTCCTCCTTGGCGGCCGCGAGGATGTATACGGGATTGTCGGCGCAAAGGCGCAGGTCGCCGGCCAGGGGCGCGGCCGTGGCGGCCTGGAGTTGGGTGAGCGTCACGGCCAGCCCGGCCGCCTCGAAATCGGCCAGGGCCCGGTGGAGGCTGCCGAGCAGCACGCAGTTGACCACGATGCCGCCGCCGGGCCGCAGCCGCTGGCACAGGCGCGGCAGCAGGTCGGGGCGCTCGGTCGTGCCGCCGCCGACGAAGACGCGGTCCGGATCGGGCAGGCTTTCCAGGACGTCCGGGGCCTCGCCACGGACGGCCGAGACGGTCAGCGCGCCGGTGCGGCGGATGTTCTCGGCCAGAAGGCGCGCCCGCTCGGGGTCGCGCTCCACGGCGAAGACCGGGCCGCCGGCGTTGAGCAACGAGGCCTCCAGGGCCACGGTCCCGACGCCGGCCCCCACGTCCCAGACCACGTCCCCGGGGCGCGGGGCCAGGGCGGCCAGGGCGGCGGCCCGCACGGGCTTTTTGGTGAACACCCGGTCCTGGCGCAAAAGCGCCTCGTCCGAAAGCCCGAGGACCAGGGGCACGGCCACCGGGCGGACGCGCTCGATGACGACGAGGTTCAGCGGGGAAAATTCCAGGCCGGCGGCCTCGGCCAGGGGCAGCCGCCGCAGCCATTCCCCGGGCAGGCCCATGTCCTCGCACACGGTCATGGCGAAGGCGTCGCCGCCGCGATCGAGGAGCCTGGTCGCGATGACGCCCGGCGCATTGACGGCGTCGGTGTAGGCGGCCACGGCTTCGGCCCGGCAAAGGGCGGCGAAAAGCGGCTGCATGTCGTTTCGGCCGTGAAGCGACACCGCGGGCAGGTCGTGCCAGGTCCGCCCCAGCCGGGCGCAGGCGGCGGCCACGGCCGTGACGGCGGGGTAAAAGATCAAGCGGTCCGGCCCGAAACGCTCGGCCAGGAGCCGGCCGATACCGAAGAAAAGCGGGTCGCCGTCGGCCAGCACGGCCACGACGCGGCCCTCCCCTACGGCCGATGCCATGGCCTGGCACACGGCATCCAGGGGGCCGGCGATGGGGATGCGCGCGCCGGGGTGATCCGAAAAAAGGGCCAGAAGCCGCCGCCCGCCGACCAGCACCTCGGCTCCGGCCACGGCCGCCGCCGCTGGCGGAGCCAGCCACGTCCCACCGACGCCCAGGCCGACCACGCGGATGGACCGAGCCGTCACGAAAGCGCCTCGTCGTACGTCATGGCCCCCTGTACGCGTCCGGCGCGCGTCGGTCAAAAGGGGCCCAGGACATCGCCCTTGCCCTTTTCGGCAAGCCGGGTCAGGTAGGAACATTCGCAGCAGCGGGAGGCCGCATGGAAGAGAGAAGCGTATCCGTCACGTTCGCGGGCGGGGCCATGGCCAGCCTGGGCTACGCCCTGCTGTGCCTCGTCCTGTCGATTTGCATCATCCCGGCGGCCTGGGGGGCCGTGGCGTTTTTCGGCTGGTGGTGCGCCGGGCTGCGATTTTCCGACGGCAGCCGGGCCGTGTTCGAGGGCCGGGCCGGGAAAATGTGGCCGCTTTTCGCCGTGGCCGCCTTTCTGGCCGTGCTGCCCAACCTGGCCACGGCGGGCCTGGGCCACGGCAACAAGGCCGGGGCGGTACAGATCGTGCTCGCCGTGGCGCTCATCCCCCTGGACGCGGCGGTCAAGCTGGCCCTTTACCGCTGGCTCATCGAGAACATCCGCCTGACGCCCGGCGGATCGGCGCGCTTTGGCGGCCGCTACGCCCCGTTCCTCGGCTGGGTGCTGCTTTTCACGGCTTCCATCGTCACCGTCGTCGGCTGGGCCTTCGTGGCCACGGCCATGACGCGCTGGCTGTGCCGCAACATCGAGGCCGAGGGCTTCGGCGTGGAATTCACCGGCTCGGGTCTGGGGCTTCTTGGCCACACCATTCTGTGGCTCGTGGGCTTCACGCTGCTTTTGCCCATCCCTTGGGTGTTGCGCTCCATGCTGCGCTGGTGGACGCGCGGGTTCGCCGTCATCCGCCGCGAGCCGGCGATGGCGACCTTTCCCTGACGAGCAGCGCGCCGTCGAAGTCGAAGACGGCCAGCTCCACGTCCGGCCCCGGGCCGGCGAAGCGGCGCATGTGCCCAAGGGCGGCCCGGGCCAGCACTCCGGCCAGGGCCGCCTTGGCAGCCGCGCCAGGGGCCATCTCGAAGGCGTGGCGGGCCGTATTGGCCGTGGCCGCCTGTCGTGAAAGCGCCTCGGGCCAGTCCGCCTGCCGGCACCAGCCGGCCAGGGCCGAAAAGTCCGTGTCGCCCTTATGGGCGTGGGTGTTGGGCAGCCCCTGCGCCATCTTGACCAGCTTGCCCGGATAGGCGGCCCAGACGATCTCCCGGAATTGCCGCTTCGCCGCCGCGCCCAGGGCGAAGGCGAAGCAGTCCGCCGCCTGGACGCAGGCCGTCTCGGGCAGATGCGGCAGCATGGCCCGAAGGAGCGCTTCGCTGCGCCGCCCCGTGGAAAAGCCCGCGACCTCGTGGCCGAGCGCCCGGGCCACATCCAGGGCTTCGGCGATGGACGCCTCCCAGGCGGCGTGGCTGAAGGGCCGCACGATGCCCGTCGCGCCGAGGATCGAGATGCCGCCGACGATGCCCAGGCGCGGATTGAGGGTCTTTCGGGCCATGGCTTCGCCCCCGGGCACGGTCACCACGGCCCGAAGCCCGCCGGCGAAGCCCGAGAGCGCCGCCGCCTCGGCCACGGCCGCCGCGATCTGCGCCCGGGGCGCGGGATTGATGGCCGGCTCGCCCACCGCCACGGGCAGCCCCGGCAAGGTCACCCGGCCCACGCCCTCGCCGCCCGCGACGACGACTTCGCCCGACGCGGCCAGGGGCCAGGGCTCCACCCGGCAGCCGATGCGCGCGCCGTGGGTGACGTCCGGGTCGTCACCGCCGTCCTTGACCACCGCGGCGAACGCCCCGCCGTCCTCCAGGCGGACCTCGGCCACCGGGACCGTCAGCCGGCCGCCGCCCGGAAGCGGCACGTCCACCGACGCCAGCGCCTCGCCGCCCAAAAGCAGCCGCGCCGCCGCCTTGGCCGCGCCGGCCGCCGCCGTGCCCGTGGTGAAGCCCTCGCGAAGCGGCCCGTCGGTCCTCATCGCCCCTCCATGCAGGCCCTGGCAAAGGCCTCGGCCGCCTGCGGACAGCTCGCGAAATGCAGGTGCACGTAGCTGCCGAGCGTGCCGCCCCGGAGAAACCCGTGCCGGCCCGGCAACTCCCCCTTGCGGCCGGCGGCGGCATAGACGCCCGGAACGTCCCCGGTCTCGCCGAGGATGCGCGAATAATGGAATTCATGCCCCCGAAGCCGCGTGCCGGCCGGCCCGAGCAGGGTGTCGGTCAGGGTCGTCACCTGCCGGTAGCCCAGGGCCGAAAACCGCTCGCTCATGGCCGCCCGAAAGGGAAACACCCCGGTCATGGCGTGCTCGTTGCCCGAAAGGTCGGCCAGGGACGCCATCAGGTACATGAACCCGCCGCACTCGGCCAAAACCGGCCGACCCGAGGCGCAAAAGGCCCGCACCCCGGCCAGCATGCCCGCGTTGGCGGCGAGCGCGGCGGCATGCAGCTCCGGATAGCCGCCGCCGAAATAGAGTCCGTCCAGGCCCTCGGGCAGCGCCCCGTCCGTGAGCGGCGAAAACGGCACGAGCTCCATCCCCGCCGCCTCGAACAAACGCAGATTCTCGGCGTAATAGAAACAGAACGCCGCATCCCTGGCCACGCCCAGCCGGGGGGAGCCTCCGGCGGCCAGAGGGGGCGCCGCCCCCTCTGGACTCCCCTGCCGGGGGGGATCATCCCCCCCGGGCCCCCCGGATAGGGGGATTGGGGGGAGAGAGCGCATAAGTGCGTCTACGTCGAGGGAGGATTCGATCCAGTCGGCCAGGGACTCCAGGCGGGCGGTGGCCCCGGCGTCGTCGCCGGCCGTGACCAGGCCCAGGTGGCGCGACGGCATGGCCAACTCAGAGCGCCTGGGCAGCACGCCCCAAAGCCGCGTTCCGGGCAGGCAACCGGCCATGACCTCGCGCAAAAGCGCCGCGTGGGACTCGCTGCCGGCATTGTTGAGCACCACGCCGCAAAAACGCAAGTCCGGCTCGAAGGACAGATACCCCCCCACCATGGCCGCCGCCGAACGGGCCATGGACGCGGCGTCCGCGACAAGCAGCACCGGCAGCCCCAGAAGCCGCGCCAGCGAAGCGGAACTGCCCGCCGCGTCCGTTGCCGCGTAGCCGTCGAAAAGCCCCATCACCCCCTCGACCACGGCCACGTCCGCACCCGCCGCATGACGCGCGAAGACCTCCCGCGTCCCCGCCGCGCCGCACATCCAGTCGTCGAGGTTGTGGCTCGGCTCCCCTGTGGCCAGGGCATGATGCCCCGGATCGATGAAGTCCGGCCCGGCCTTGAAGGCCTGAACCCGCAAGCCGCGCCGCGCCAGCGCCCGCATGAGTCCCAAAGCCACCGACGTCTTGCCGCAGCCGCTGCGCGTGCCGGCCACCAGCAGGCCGCGCGGGTGAGAAGAAGGGGAAAGCAATGCTCGCTGCATGAGGAAAGCGTACCGGATTTGCCGTCAGGATGGAACGCGGCAAGCAGGCGGGGGCTGGCGGGCGAGTGGGGGATCAATCGGGGCTTTGCCCCGAACCCCACCGGGGGCATGATGCCCCCCGGCCCCCCTCCCCGCCACCGGAGGCATTCATCCCTTCCTGCCTCCCTCTCGCGTCCTCACGCCTCCGCCGCGTCCGGCACGACCTTGATCGCCACCAAAGTCACGTCGTCTTCCGGCTGCACGTCACCCAGAAACGCCCGCAGTCCGGCCAGCACGCTTTCGACGATGTCCGCGGCGGGTTGGTCGTGGTGCTGGGCCAGCAGCGCCCGCACGCGGTCCTTGCCGAACATTTCGCCGGCGGCGTTACGCGATTCCCAGAGCCCGTCGGTGGCGAGCAGGGCCACTTGCCCGGGCTTCATGCCGCTGGAGGAGTTTTCGGCGTAGCGGGTTTCGGTGATGATGCCGAGCGGCGGCCCGCCCTTGTCCGGGATGTCCTGGGCCAGTCCTGTCGCCGCGTCGAAGAGGATGATGGGGTCGTGTCCGGCGCGCACCCAGTGGAGGCGTTTTTTCTCGATGTCGATGGCCAGGTAGAAGAGCGTCATGAACCGGCCGGTATCGGCCAGGTCGGCGCACAGGAGCTTGTTGACGTCGTCCATGACGGCGGCCAGCGACCCGGGCTGGAAGGAGCGCATGCGCAGGAAGGCGCGGGCGGTGGTCATGAGCAGGGCGGCGGCGATGCCGTGTCCGGTGACGTCGCCGATGATGACGCCGAAGCGGTTTTTTTCTTCGTTGGGCTCGTGGATGAAGTCGAAGTAGTCGCCGCCGGTTTCGTCGCTGTAGAGGCTGGTGCCGGCGATGTCGAAGCCGGGCAGTCCCGGGGCGGCCTGGGGCAGGAGGTTGCGCTGGACTTCCTCGGCCAGGGCCAGGGCCTGGCGCAGCAGTTCGTTTTTGCGTTGGATTTCCATGCGCGCCTCGTTGATTTCCCGGTTGATGACGCGCATGAGCGCCTGGGAGCGGTCTTTTTGCGCTTCCAGGCGTTCGCGGGAGGCGTTGGCGCGGGAGAGCGCCCGGGACAGGGAGCGGATTTCGCGCTCCAGGGTTTCGGTCTCCCCGGCCGGGCAGGGCGGCTCGTCGGCCTGGGGCAGGGTCGCCTTGGGCGGTTCGCCGCCGAGGACCAGGGCCGCCAGGGAGCCGTTTTGCAGGTGCAGGGGCAGACCCGGCGCGGCGGCCGACAGTTCGCCGTGGCTGTAGAAGCCGGCCATGGGCGTCCCGGGCGGCAGGGCGGCGGCCATCTGGCCGATTTCCTCGTCGGCCCGGGTGCCGAGGATGTCCTTGCGGGTGGAGCAGGAAAAGAGCAGCACGCCGGCCGGGCTGAAGCGGCCGGTGGTGTCGGCGGTCAGTTCCTTGGCCATGTTGCGGACGTCGGCGAGCATTTCCGGGCGGTCTGCCTCGGCCAGCTGGACCATGGCCCCTTCGGGCACGCCGGCCGGAAACTGGATGCTGCCGTCGCCTTCGCTGAAAAAGGCCGGGGCGCGCAGGATGAAGTCCTTGTGCTTTTCGCAGGCGATGGCCAGCGGCAGTTCGATGGCCGGTTCGGCGTGGGGGCCGAGGTAGTGGCGGTAGAAGTCGAGGGCCGAGCCGTCGCCGATGCGGTGCACCACCGCGCCTTCCACGTTCGTGACCCGGGACAGGCCGCCCACGGGCCGCCAGCCGCGCGAGAGGCGGAAGGTCAGGGGGATGTCGCCGGAAAGGAGCAGAAACGGCGCGGCGTGCAGGAGCATCTCGCGGCCGTAGAACTGGCGCACGGGCCGGCGGTCGGTCAGTTGCCGGCCGGCCACGCCGCCGAAGACCAGCCCGTCGGGGGCCAGGCCGGCGGCCAGTTCCTGGCCGAAATCCTGCACCCCGCCCCGGCCGCCGTCGGGGAAGGCCAGGCACAGCCGGGCCGGGCCGGGAAGCGCCGGCCGGGCTTCGGCCAGGGCCGCCCTGGCCTGGGCGCGCACGTCGGCTCCGGGTGCGGCGAAGTCGCGGGCCACGCCCACGGCGCAGGCGATCCCTTCGCCGGCGAAGGCCACGAGCAGTACGGAGTCGTCGCTCGGTCCGCCCGGGGCGGACATCTCCCCGGCCGAGGTGGCTCCGGCCAGGGGCACGCCCGGGAAGAACTCCTCGATGACGGCCAGGATGGCGGCGTGGTCGTAGCCGACGCCGGTGAAAAGGAGCAGCCCCACGGGAGCCCGGCCGCCGAGCTGTTCGCGGCAGGCGGCCGCCGCGCCGCGGGCGGCGCAATCCGCATCCAGGCACCTGGCGTGCCCAACGGCCATACGCAACATGGAAACCTCCCGGCCAAAGGGTCGACGCGTCCGGGGTGCGGCCCAAGGGCCGCGACGCGATATCTTGAAAGCATCGGTCCGATCCGGGAAAAAGCAAGGGCGGGCGACGCCCCTCTTGGCGACAGGACCGTATCAGGCAAGAAAAAGCGAGCATCGTGCCATGCCGGCGGCCGCACGGGCGTCCCGCTCCGAAGGCGCGGGCTCAGGTCATGTACCAGCCGCCGTTGACGGAGACGGTCTGGCCGGTGACGTAGCCGTTCTCGACCAGGGCGACAACCATGGAGGCGGTTTCCTCCACCGTGCCGAAGCGGCCCACGGGCAGGAAGTCGGGCCTGGCCGCGGGGTTGTCGGAGACCATGTCCGTGCGGATGAGCGCCGGGGCCACGACGTTGGCCGTCACGCCCTCCCGGGCCAGGTGGGCGGCGTAGAAGTGGGCCAGTCCGTGCAGGCCGGCCTTGGAGGCGGCGTAGTGCGGCCCGACGATGCCGCCGCGCTGGGCGGCCACGGAGGAGATGAAGACCAGGCGGCCGAAGCCTCGGCGGCGCATCTCCGGCAGCACGGCCTGGGCGCAGTAAAAGGCCGAGCGGAGGTTGGCGGACAGGGCGGCGTCGAAGTCGGCCGCGGTCACGGATTCGATGCTTCGCGGCACGGCCACGCCGGCGTTGGCCACGAGGATGTCCGGCGGTCCCAGGGTTTGGCGCACGGCCGCGGCCATGCGTGCGACCTCGGCCTCCACGGACACGTCGGCGGCGCAGGCCAGGGCGCGCCGTCCCAGGGCGGTGATCGCGGCGGCGGCCTCCCGGGCGGCGTCGAGGTTGACGCGGCAGCCCAGGGCCACGTCCGCGCCGCGCCCGGCCAGGGCCAGGGCGACGCCCCGGCCGATGCCCCGGCTCGCGCCGGTGACCAGGGCCACCTTTCCGGAAAGGGGCAGGGCGTCGGACATGGCAACCTCCTTCGCGGGTCTTTCCTACACGCTTAGCACTTTCCAACCGCCTTTCAAATAGGCCGTCATCGGTTCGCCCGTATACTGCACGCTGATGCCGAGGGCCTCCAGGGCTTCGGCCACGCCGTAGCGGTCGGCGCAGGCCCGGCAGGCCAGGACCGTGACGCCGACGGCCATGCAGTCGGCCACCTCCTCCTGGAGGGAGGCGTCCCAGGCCAGCAGCTCGGCCGAGGGGCCCCAGACCAGCAGGTGGACCTTGTCCCACCAGCCCTTGAGGCGGGAATTTTTCGCGTACATGAGGGCCATGTTGCGGGCGGCCTCGGGGTCGCGGCTGACCCACAGCACCACGAGGCCGGTGGGTTCGTCGTGTTGCGGCTGCATGGGGGATTCCTTCGTGGGTTAGGCCGCCCGCCGCCGGCCCGATGGCGCGACGGCGGGCGGAGGCGGGAAGCGCTTCCCGCCGGGGCGTCAGCCGTGGAACTTTTGGAGCACCCAGGCCATGTTCTTGCCGAGGTTTTCCATGGTGAGCATGCCCTCGTCGTCTTTTGCCACGTCGCCGGGCTCCAGGCCGTGGCCGAGATTCCAGTAGCTCGAGCCGGGGACCACCACTTGGTTGATGAAGTAGAAGTGGTTGATGGAGTTGAAGACGTGGATGGCCCCGCCGCGGCGCACGGCCACCACCGCGCCGCCGACCTTGCGGGCGAGCAGGTAGCCGTTGGCCAAAGCCACCATGCCGGCGCGGTCGATGATGGACTTGATGTTGCTCGTGACGTTGGCGAAGTAGGTGGGCGAACCGATGAGCATGCCGTCGGCGGCGACCATCTTGTCCATGATGTCGTTGAGCATGTCGTTTTTGACGGCGCAGTGGCCGTCCTTTTTCTCCCAGCACTTCATGCAGGCGATGCAGCCGTGGATGTTCTTGCCGTGGAGTTGGAGCAGTTCGGTCTCGATGCCGGCGGCCTCGATGGGGGCCAGCGCGGCCCGCAGCATGATGGCGGTGTTGCCGTCCTTGCGGGCGCTCCCGTTTATGGCCAGGACTTTCATGCGGATTCTCCCCTTTTGCGTTTCTTGCCCACGCTCCAGGCGTCGGCCACATGGCTGCCGAGGGTCCAGTAGCGGTTGTCGGGCATGGTGAGCAGGAGCGGTTTGTATTTTCCCACGTCGGGCTTGCCGTCGGTGAGGATCTCCCCGTCGGCCCAGGCGGCCTTGATCTCGCCGATGAAAAAGGCGTGCTGGGGCAGCTCCACGGTCTCAAGCAGGGCGATCTCCAGGCACAGCGGGCACTGCCGGATCATGGGCGCGCCCGGCGTGTCGCCGTAAAAGACGTCGAAGAGCGCCGACTTGTCGACGTTGCGGCCGGAAACCAGGCCGCAGTAGTCCGTGAGCTCCACCATGTCCGGCCCGGGCAGGCACAGGGAAAACGCGCCGTTTTCCCGGATGCCCTTGCCCGTGTGCTGGCGGCGGTTGACGGACACGCCGATGGCGGGCGGCTTGTGCCCCAGGCGCGTCACCCAGGCGGCGGCCATGAAATTGGCCCGCCCGTCCACCACGGCCCCGGCCAGGGTCACGGGCATGGGCGGCAGGATGTCCGGATCGAGGCGGACCTTGTCCATCACTTGTACTCCTTGCCCAGGGACCAGCCCAGGCCCAGATCGGCGCCGAGGCCGTAGTAGTGGCGGTCCTCGGGCGCGTAGATGATGGGCTTTATCGCCTTGGGATCGGGCTTGCCGTCCTTCATGGCCGCCTCGTCCACCTTGACGTCGAACACCTCGCCCACGAACATGGTATGCTGGCCCAGGTCCTGGATGTGGAGCACCCGGCATTCGACCACCAGCGGGCACTCGGCCACGTAGGGCGCGTCCACGAGGTCGCTTTTGACGGCGGTGAGGCCGCACACGGCGAATTTGTCGTTGTCGCGGCCGGACACCATGCCGCAGTAGTCCACCTTGGCCACGTCGGCCTCGGAGGCCACGTTGAGGGTGAAGGCCTTGCGCTCCATGATGTTGGCGTAGGTGTAACGGGGCTTTTGCAGCGACACGTACATGCACACCGGCTTGGAGCAGCAGATGCCGCCCCAGGCGGCGGTCATGACGTTGGGCTTGCCGTCCGCGTCGTAGCTGCCGACGAGCCAGGCCGGGGTCGGCAGGGTCATGGTCTTCGAACCGAGGGATACCTTGGCCATGTCATTTCGCTCCTTTGGCGGCCGCGTAGGCCGGATGGTCCCGTCCGGCCCGCCAGCAGGGGGCCACGGGTTCGCCGAGTCCGAAATACCAGCCGCTGGAATAGTCGAACAGAAGCGGCCGGACCTTTTCCAGATCGACCTTGCCGTCGCGCAGGCAGTCCTCGGCCACGTGGGTGGCCACGAGTTCGCCCACGAACACTTCGTGGGCCGGCAGGTCCATGACGTCGTGGAGGGCAAGCTCCATGTTGACCGGGCACTCCCGGATCATGGGCACGTTGCCGCGCCGGCCGTAGAAGACCTCGAAAACCCCGGACTTGTCCACCCGGTCGCCGGAAACGATGCCCACGTAGTCCGCGGCCACGGCCATGGAGACGCTCGGCAGGCAGATGGAGAAGCCGCCGGTCTCGCGGATGGCCCGGCTGGTGTGGCGGAACTTTTTAAGGCTCACGGTCAGGTACTGTGGGGCGGCGTTGTTGAGGATGCCCACATGGGCGATGGCCAGGAAATTGGGCCTGCCGTCGGCAACGGCCCCGACGATGGTCGTCGGCATGGGATAGAGGGCGCATACGGCCCCGATGTCGCGCTGCATGGCTTGCCTTCTACCAGCGGTCGCGGTGGATGCGCTCGGGCTTGAACCGGTCCACGCGCTTGAATTCCTGGGCCGGGTGGCCGACCACCACCAGGGCGTGGGCCTTGATCCCCTCGGGCAGGGAAAGCAGGCGCGACAGGCCTTCCATGCGCTCGGGCCGGGGATAGATGCCGCACCAGACCGTGCCGAGCCCGATGGCCCGGGCCGCCAGCAGCAGGTTTTCCACCGCGGCCGAGCAGTCCAGCGTCCAGTAGCCGAACCCCTGGTACTTCTCCTGGGCCAGTTCGGCGGCCACGGCGATGGCCAGGGGGGCCTGGCGGACCATGGCCGCGTGGGAGTGGATGTCCGGGATGGCGTCGAGGGTCGCCCGGTCGGTGACGACCACGAAATGCCAGGGCTGGGAATTGCCGGCGCTCGGCGCGGTCATGGCCGCGCGCAGGATCGTGTCCAGGTCCGCCTCGGACACCGGGGCGTCGGTGAAGGCGCGGATGCTGCGGCGGGTGTGGATGGCTTCCAAAACGTCCATGCTGCCTCCTTTACGGTTTCCACTTTACGCTTTGGGAAGATTCTGTCAGTATGCCCAAAAAAGCAAGTAGGCACATTAAAGTTTAGTAGTATCCATTTGGATACCAGGAGGCGGTCATGGCCGAACAAGCAATGCCGTGCGGGCGCAGGCGCTGTCGCGGCAAGGAATATTCATGCAGCATGGAACTGTCGCTGGCGGTCATCGGCGGCAAGTGGAAGCCGCTCATCCTCTGGCATTTGCGCGACGTGCCGACGCTTCGCTTCTCGGCCCTGCGGCGCACCATGCCGACCATCACCCAGAAGATGCTCACCCAGCAGCTGCGCGAGCTGGAATCCGACGGCATGATCTCGCGCACGGTCTTCGCCGAGGTGCCGCCGCGCGTGGAATACGGGCTCACGGACTCGGGCCGGGACATCATCCCCATCCTGGAGGCCCTGTGCCGTTTCGGCAGGCAGTTCGAGGCCCGCTTCGGGGTGGAGCCCGCCGAGGCTCCCGCGCCCCGGCCGGTCGAACCGGCCCCGGACGAACTGGAAGAGGCCCTGGTCGCCCGACAGTTGGCCGCGCGCTGATCCGGTCGGCTCCGCCTGTAGCGTTTTTGAACACATTTCATCCTGCCACCGTATAGATTCTAACCAGACCACTGCCCCACCTCCCGCCGCCACCGTCGCCCGGGCCTCTGCCCGGGCGACGGCCGGCCCGGAATATCTCGCAGCAAAACATAGCATTTCGGTATATTATTGCCGACGCCATGCAAAACGAGAAGGCCGCGGCGAGAAATCCGGCGCTTGTGGCACGGCCGATGCTGTGACGGTCGGACAAAAGCAAAGGAGGCGCATCATGCGCACAAGCATCCGTATCCCCGCCGCTATCGCCCTGTCCCTGATCCTGACCGTCCCGGCCCTGGCCCAGTCCACCCACCAGCAGCACGCCGCCGCCCCGGCCGACGCCGCCAAGGCCGCCGCGCCCGCCGTCGACCCGGACAAGGCCTACGCCCTCCACCAGGAATACGTGGCCAAGACCGCCGAACTGCGCGGCAAGATCACGGCCAAAAAAGCCGAACTGGAAGCGCTGCTCGTTTCCAAGCCCGACGACACGGCCGCCGTGAAGAAGCTGGTGGCCGACATCGCCGCCCTGCGCGGCCAGCTCGACGAGCAGACCACCCTGTTCCGCATCCGCTACGCCAAGGAGACCGGCACGCCCATGCGCCTGACCCACGACTTCGGCCACAAGGGCATGATGGACGGCAAGGACATGGAAGGCTGCAAGATGATGGGCAAGGGCATGATGATGGGCGGCATGGACCATGGCGCCGGCAAGGGCGGCATGATGATGGGCATGGACCAGGGCCAAGGCAAGGGCATGAACATGCCGGTCCCGGCCACCGACGCCAAGGCCGCCGCTCCCCAGCAGGCCAATTAAGCCCCGAAATTACGCCGATTTTCCCCCATCCTCCCTCCCTGCAAGGGTCGCCGGTCCCTCCCCGGCGGCCCTTTTTCATATCCGGTCCGGACTTGCCAACCCGGACGCCGAGGACTATGAAAATACCCGTTGTCCTCAGGGCGGGGTGGAAGTCCCCACCGGCGGTATCCCGGGAAACCGGGGAGCCCGCGAGCGCTTTCCGGCGAGACGACAGGAACCGGCCGGCCGGTTCCCACGGGGGAGACCCCGGCGTCGCCGCGCCACGGCCGCATGCCCGGCCGTGCCCGCCGGAAAGGTCAGCAGACCTGGTGCGAAGCCAGGGCCGACGGTCACAGTCCGGATGCAAGAGGAGCAGACGGCGTTTCCCGCCGCCGGGTCGTTCCGGCGCGTGGCCGACGCGTCGCGCATGCGGCGTGTCCGGCCGTCCCTTTTCCGCCCTGATTCTGGCTATCGCCACGACCTCTTCACGGAGCGCGCCATGAATCAGTCCTATTCCGGCATCGCAAGCGAACATCGAAGCGTCCTCGCCGCCATCGAGTCCCTGCGCCAGGGCGGCGGCATCGTCGTCACCGACGACGCGGACCGCGAAAACGAGGGCGACCTCATCTTCGCGGCCGAAACCCTCACCGCACCCCAAATGGCCATGCTGATCCGCGAATGCAGCGGCATCGTCTGCCTGTGCCTGACCGAGGAAAAGGCCCGGCAGCTCGACCTGCCGCCCATGGTCGCGGTCAACACCTGCAAGAACGGCACGGCCTTCACCGTCACCATCGAGGCGGCCGAAGGCGTCACCACCGGGGTCTCCGCCGCCGACCGGGTGCGAACCGTCAAGACGGCCATCGCCCCCGCCGCCAAACCCTGCGACCTGGCCCGGCCCGGCCACGTCTTTCCCCTGGTGGCCAAGCCCGGCGGCGTGCTCGCGCGACGGGGACACACCGAAGCCACCGTGGACCTGGCCCGCTTGGCCGGATACGCCCCCTGCGGCGTGTTGTGCGAACTGACCAACCCCGACGGCACCATGGCCAAGGGGGCGCAGATCGAAGCCTTTGCCGCGAAAAACGGCTTCCCCCTGGTCACCGTGGAAGCCCTGGCCGCCTACCGTAAGGCCATCGGCGACAAGTAGTTCCTCCAAACCGCCTTGGCGGTCCGGCGGCGGGGCATGCCGTCGCCGGGCCGTCTTGCCAGCCTGGCCGGACTGTCCTACAGCTTTGAAAATGCCGTCCCCCAAAGCCGGTTCCAGGCGCGTCTGCCCCTTCAAGCGCAACCTCACGTTGCGCTACGTCATCGCCCTGTCCCTGGCCGCCGCCCTGTCCCTGGCCGCCTACGCCGCATTCCGCGACGTCATGGGCTCCATCGACCACGCGGCGGACATCACGGCCATAAGCGGCACCCAGCGCCTGCTCACCCAGCGCGTCCTGGCCCAATGCCTGCTCCTGGCCGCGGCCGACGACGAGGAGGCCCGCCGCGACATCCGCGCCCACCTGCTGCGGGCCGTGGACCAGCTCGAACAAAACCACGCCAAGCTGCTGGCCGACCTGGACAACCCCGAATCCCTGGCCGCCCACTCCCAGGAACTGGCGGCCATCTACTTCAAGCCGCCCTTCGAACTCGACGGACGCATGGCCTTTTTCCTCAAAAGCACCCGGACGTTCGCCCATGCCGACGCCGGCCGGCCGGCCCTGTCCGACCCGAAATTCCTCGATGTGCTGGCGTTTGGCGAAAACGAGCTGCTGCGCGACCTCAGCGCCGTGGTCCAGGCCTACCAGCGCCGGGCCGTCTCCCGCCTGACCACCCTGCGCCAGGTGGAATTCGCAGCCACGCTGACCATGCTCGTCCTGCTCGCCAGCGTCGGCCTCTTCCTCCTGCGGCCCATGGTCGCCCGCATCTGCGCCGATCGCGGCCAACTGGAAGCCGCCAACAAGGCGCTCACCGAACTGGCCGTCACCGACCAGCTTACCGGAGCCAACAACCGCCTCAAATTCAACGAGGTCATGAGTCACGAACTGAGCCGGGCCGCCCGCTACGAAACCCCGATCTCCGTCATCATGTTCGACATCGACCACTTCAAGCGCGTCAACGACGAACACGGCCACCCGGCCGGCGACGCCATGCTGCGCGAACTGGCCGACCGCGTGCGCCGTTCCGTCCGCAAGGTCGACTGGCTGTTCCGCTACGGCGGCGAGGAATTCGTCGTGGCCGCTCCCCACACCAGCCTGACCCAGGCCGCGGACATGGCCGAAAAACTGCGCCGGATCGTCGCCGATGCCCCGTTCCCCGGCGACATCCCCGGCTCCATCAGCCTCGGCGTGGCCCAGGCCCGGCCCGGCGAATCCGTCGAAGCCCTCATGGGCCGCGTCGACGCCGCCCTGTACAAGGCCAAAAACGGCGGCCGCAACCGCGTGGTGGTGGATGGTGAAGGGGACGAAGGAAATGAAGGGGGAGGGGAAGATGCCTCCGGCGGCCGGGGGGGGTGATCCCCCCCGGCCCCCCCCACTGGCGTAGCCGGGTGGGGGCTGTGGTCGTGGGCGGGGGTGCGTCGGCGCGGCCGGATTTGGCCTTTCGATGCCGTCGCTGCGCAGGCCCGTTGCCCCTTCGGGGCAAAGTCTTGGAATTTTTGCTTTGAAAGCCTCTTTAAAGGCAAAAGAATCCGTTCTTAAAATGCGGCGCTTCGCCGCTGGCGCCCGTGGTCTGGGAATC
>NZ_JARKOZ010000073.1 GCF_029978005.1 Solidesulfovibrio sp.
CCCGGACCCGCAGGCCGCAAAGCCGGCCAGCACGTCCGGGCCGATGCCCCGGCCACGGGCGCCAGCGGCGAAGCGCCGCAGGGGGAGAGTCAGCGGGCTTTGGCGGCGTAGAGGGCGGCCACGCGGGCGGCCAGGGTGTTCTGGGTGGCCGGTTTGAGCGCGGGAGATGGTGGTTGCGAAGAGGCGGGCGCAGTGGGCGGAAAAGCGGCGTTGGAGGCCAGGGGAGGCGTCGCGCCGGCCAGCTTGTAGGGCGAGGCGAAGCGATGCCCGCACACCGGGCAGGCCATGAGCATGCCGCCGATATTGCCTGGAAAACGAAGCGCCTGGCCGCAGCCGGGACACGTGCGCACTGGTCCCTCGGTCATCGCGTCCTCCGATGGAAGTCTTGATGCAAGAGAAGTACCTGCAATATCCCGATTGGTTACATGAACGATGAGAGAGGATGACGAGTTATGGAACCCATTGCATTCGAAGACTTTTTGAAGGTGGACATGCGCGTGGGTCGCGTCCTGGCCGTCGGGCCGCTCCCAAAGGCCCGCGTCCCGGCCTACGAGCTGACCATCGACTTCGGCGAGCTGGGCGTCAAAAAATCGAGCGCCCGTGTCACGGACCTGTACCCCGTCGAAGATCTGCCCGGCCGCCTCGTCGTGGCCGTGGTCAATTTCGAGCCCAAGCGCATCGCCGGTTTCCTGTCCGAAGTGCTGGTTCTGGGCCTTGCCGGGGAAGGCGGCGTGGTGCTCCTCGCTCCCGAGCGCGAGGTCGCCCTGGGGCAGCGGGTTTTTTAACGATCAGGCAAGGGCCAGGCGGCTTTACCACGGGGGCGGACGGAGCAACTGCCAACGATATGGCCTTCTTTGGGGGCTTTTCGTGGCGAGGCCAGCGTGCTTGCCTTGATAGCAAAAAATGCTATCTTTCCTCCATGAACAACGCGCAACGGGAAACCCTCAGGATGGTTTTCTCGAAGCCTGTTCCCAAAAACCTGCATTTCAGCGCGATCGAATCGCTTCTGAAAGCCGTGGGCTGCGAGGTGATCGAAGGGGACGGCTCGCGCGTGCGCTTCGTGAAGGGGAAAGACATGCTGGCGCTCCACCGGCCGCATCCGGGAAAAGAGACCAAGCCCTACCAGGTGCGCGACGTCCGCGTTTTTCTGGAGATGATCGGCATGACCAAGGAGGGCGTATGATTCCCATGACCTACAAGGGCTACGCGGCCCGGATCGAATACAGCGACGAGGACGAATGCTTTGTCGGCCACATCGCGGGAATAACGGACATCATCGGGTTTCACGGGGAAACGGTCGGCGAACTCCGAAGTGCGTTTCAGGAAGCGGTCGACGATTATCTGGCGACGTGCGCGAAGGCCGGAATGAATCCCAAAAAGCCGTATTCCGGAAAGATCATGGTTCGCGTGTCCCCCGAACTGCATGCCAGGGTGGCCATGATCGCTTCCGCCCAGGGGAAGAGCCTCAACGCCTTGGCCACGGAAGCTCTGGAAAACATCGCTGTGAAATAGAGCCTGTTGCGGGTCTTCTAGGCCGGTTCCGGCTCCTCGTCCGGGGAGGGCAGGTCCAGGCGCGGGGCCAGGGTATCCGGCAGCCAGGCGCGAAGGAACCCCAGCACCGCGTCGCGGCAACCCTCGATGGACAGGTGCTCGGCGTCCACCACGCACTCGGCCGCCGGGTCCTCCTCGAAGGGCACGTCCACGCCGATCACCTGACCAAGGCCCGGAAACTGCCGGCCGGTGGTCTTTCGCAGCATGGCCTTGGCGTAGAGCCCGGCCATGACCAGCCCCTCGGGCCGGGCCGCCTCACGGGCCATGGCCGTGGCCAGGGAACACCGCACGTGCACCTCGGCGAAGCGCGGCGCAAGCGACCGGGCCCGGTCCCGCATGGCCCGCCTGGGGGCCGAGGCGTCCATGAGCACCAGGTCGTAGGCGTCCGAACGGGCCACGGCCGCCGCCTCCTCGGCGAAAAGGCGGTAGGCCTCCTCGCGTTCCGCGTCCGAGTACGTGGGATTGGGGAAATAGGCCTTGCGCCGGGCGTCGAGCTCCAGGCGCACCGGTCGCAGGCCGCCCACGGCCAGCGTCTTTTCCACCGCCCGTGCCACGGCGCTTTTGCCCGAGCCCGGCAGGCCCGTGAACCAGAGCACGGCCGTCATGGTCATCCCAGGTACCGGTTGAAGTCCCGGCAGTCGAAGCGCTCGTCCTCCAGGACGTTTCCCAGGAAACGCAGCAAGGCCTTGCGCACCTCGGGCGGATGGCCCGGGTACCACTGGGGCGAGGCGATGACCAGTCCGCGAAAGACGTAGAAGGGCGCGATCACGGAAAAAATTTCGTCGTCGCCGCTCTCGCGCAGGTACGTCTCCCAGAAGGCGAGGAAAAGCCGTTCGAAATCTCCGGACAGTTTGGGCTCCTTGTAGAGGCCGAACAGCACGTAGTTGAGGCTCATGGTGGCCACGTCGTCGGCCGGCTCGCCCCATTCGCCCCGGCTGCGGTCGAGCACGGCGAAGTCCCGCGCCCCGCCTTCCTCCTGCACGAGCACGTTCCAGGGATGGAAGTCGCCGTGCACTTCGCTCAGGCGATGGGTGAAGCCGCGCAGCTTCCAGCGCCAGTCCACGACGCGTTTTTCCAGGGCGCGAAAACGCTCGGGCGGGAACAGGTCGTAAGGGTGTGGATAGGCGTCCACCAGCCCGAAGATGCATTCCGACGCGCCGATCAAGTTGCGCACGCGGCGCAGGTACAAATCCGCGTCGTCCTTTTTTGCGGCGTGCACCCTTGCCAGCCACGAGGCGAAGGCCTTGGCCATGTCCAGGTCGCGGGGCTCGAGCCCTGTCTTCTGGATGCGCTGCAGGTCCAGGTAGTAGTCGTAGCCCGGGGCTTTTTCACTGAGGATGAAGAATTCCTTGGGCTCCGCGACCGGCACGAGCCGATCGTCCTGGTCGAAATAGCCCAGGCCGATGGGGCGCACGTGCTTTTCCATGCGCCCGCCGGCCTCGTACTGGAACATGAGGATGGCCGCCCGGTCCCAGTAGAACTGGTGCCCGTACTTGTCGCCGCGCATGATGGAGAGCACGCCCCGGCGCAACTGGCCGTCCACCTCGAAATCCAGGCACACGGGCTTGCCGTAGCCGAATTCCTTCATGCCCTGGCCGTCGGCCCCCATGGCGCACACGCCGAGCATCCGGGCGGACTCCCCGAACGCTTCGCGCAGGTACCGCTCCACGGCCTCCGGCCGCACCACGATGGGCGTCTTTTCCTCGGTCCCCTTGCGCATGGCGATGCTCCTTTGTGGAGAAGAGAGAGAATGCGGGGGAGGAAACCCCTTTTTTCAAAAAGGGGTTTCCTCCCCCGGATTCTCACGCTCTCCGCATAACTTTATGCCCCATGTGTTCGAAGTCAGCGAGCTGACCAGGTCGGTCAGGGACGTCATCGAGTCCGAGTTCCCTTTCGTCTGGGTGTGCGGGCAGGTGGTGAATCTGTCGCGCCCGGGCTCGGGGCATTTGTATTTTTCGCTGCGGGACGCCGAGGCCTCGTTGGCCGTGGTCTGGTTTCGGGGCGCTCAGGGCGGCAAGGCGCTGGCCGGGGGCGGCAGGTACGATCCGCTGACGGGCGAGGTCTACGAGAAGTCGTTGGCCGAGGGCCTGGCCGACGGCATGGAGGTCATGGTCGCCGGCCGTTTGACGGTGTACGCGCCGCGCGGTTCCTATCAATTGGTGGCCGAGCTGGTCCAGGAGGTCGGGGAAGGGCGGTTGTGGCAGGAGTTCGAGGCCCTCAAGAAGGACCTGGCCGCCAAGGGGTATTTCGAGCAGGGGCGCAAGCGGCCCTTGCCGCGTCATCCGACGAAGGTCGCGGTCATCACCGCGCCGACCGGCGCGGCGGTGCGCGACTTCATCCGTATCGGCCGCGAACGGGGCCATGGCGCGGCGGTGCGCGTCTATCCGACCCTGGTGCAGGGCGAGGCCGCGCCCATGGGCATCGTGCGGGCCATGTTGCGCGCCGTGGCCGACGACTGGGCCGAGGTGGTGGTGCTCATCCGGGGCGGCGGCTCCCTGGAGGATCTGTGGGCCTTCAACACGGTCGAGGTGGCCAAGGCGATCTTCGCCTCGCCCTTGCCGGTGCTGACGGGCGTGGGCCACGAGGTCGACGTGACCATCGCCGACATGGTGGCCGACGTGCGGGCGGCCACGCCGAGCCACGCCGCCCAGCTCCTTTGGCCCGAGCGCGTGCAGCTCGCCCAGCGTCTGGACGATCTGGAAATGGCCATGCGCCGGGGCGCGGCGAGGCTGCTCGCCCAGCGCGGGCGCGAGCTGGCCGTGCTGGCCCGGGGGCTGGCCTGGCTTTCGCCGGCGAACCGGTTGCAGCGGCTGGAAGAGCGTTTCGCCGCCGCTGGCGAGCGCCTCTTGCGGGCCGGCGAGGCTTGGCTTGGCGCGCTGGGAGGGCGGGCGGAGCGGCTGGGCGAGCGGCTGGCCCGGCGGTTCGGGCCGCAGAGCCTGGAAGCGCGCGGACAGGAACTGTCGCGGCGGGCCGATGCGCTGGAGGCCGCCATGAAACTTTATGCAGCGGATCGCGACCACCGTCTGGAACTGGCCGGGGCGCGCCTGGCCGGCCTTGACCCCACGGCCCCGCTGGCCCGGGGCTACAGCCTGACGACCTTGCTGCGCACGGGAAAATTCCTGCGCCGGGAAGGGGATGCCCGTCCGGGCGACAAGCTCGACATCATGGTGTATGAGGGCCGCGTCCGGGCGACGGTGGAAGCCGCCCCGGACGACGGCACTGGCGACGACGGGGAGCGCGCATGAGCAACGTCAAGGAAGAATCCTTCGAAAAGGCCCTGGAACGCCTGGAGCGCATCGCCGCGCGCCTGGAGGCCGGGGACGTGCCCTTGGAAAAGGGCGTGGCGCTCTACAAGGAAGGCATGGGGCTGGTCGCCTCGTGCCGCAAGCGCCTGGAGGCCGCCCGTTTGGAGATTTCCCTCGCCGGCGAGGACGGGACGCTGGTCCCCTTCGACGTCGAGGACACGCGGCTTGCCGCGCGTGATACCGGGGAGGACGACGCGTGACGGTGAAGGAACGTCTGGCCGCGCAGGCGGCCGAGGTCGAGGTGTATCTGCGGGAGCGCTTCGGCGCGCGCATGCGCGAGCGCGGCGTGCCCGAGGGCCTGCTGTCCGCCATGGAATATTCGCTTCTGGCCGGCGGCAAGCGCCTGCGGCCCTGCCTGTGCCTGAGCTTCGCCGAACTTTTCGGCGCGGACCGGGCCCGGGTCATGCCCTTTGCCGCCGGATTCGAGATCATCCACACCTATTCGCTCATCCACGACGACCTGCCGGCCATGGACGACGACGACCTGCGCCGGGGCCGGCCGTCGAACCACAAGGTCTACGGCGAAGCCGGGGCCATATTGGCCGGGGACGCGCTTGTCACCGAGGCTTTCGGCTGCATGAGCCGGGCCTGGCCCGGCATCGAGGCCGACAAGGTGCTGCCTGCCCTGGCCGAGGCCGCCCGGGCCGCCGGCGCGGCCGGCATGGTCGGCGGCCAGGTGCTGGACATGGAATACACTGCCCGGCAGGGCCTGACCTTGGCCGAGCTGGCCCATATGCAGACGCTCAAGACCGGGGCGCTCATCACCTCTTCCTGCGTGTGCGGCGCGATCCTGGCCGGCGCGGGCGAGGAGGGCGTGGCCCGGGCCAGGGAATACGGCGAGGCCGTGGGCGCGGCCTTCCAGATCGTGGACGACATCCTGGACGAGGTGGGCGACGCGGCGACGCTGGGCAAGCCCGTGGGCAGCGACCGCGAGCAGGGCAAGAACACCTACCCGAGCCTGGTGGGCCTTAACGAGAGCCGGCGGCTGGCCGAGGCGCGCGTGGACGCCGCCCTGGCCGCCATCGCCGCCCACAACGGGCCGGCGGCGGATTTCCTGCGGGAGCTTGCCCGCTACATCGTGGTCAGGGTCCAATAATCGCGCGGCGACAGGTCGCGCCGGGACGATGGACATGATCGGCGAGGCCGGTCGGCGATCCTTCGCAACGGACAAGGAAAGGAAGAGATGACCGTACTTACGGACTCGGCGTTGCGCATACTCCCCCGCATCGGCCATCCCCGCGACGTGGCGGGCCTGACCGCCGAGGAACGGACCGTCCTGGCCGAGGAGATCCGTCAAGTCATCATCGGCACGGTTTCCATGAACGGCGGCCACCTGGCTCCGTCGCTCGGCGTCGTGGAGCTCACCCTGGCGCTGCTGTCCGTCTTCGATCCCGGCCGGGACAAGCTGGTCTGGGACGTGGGCCATCAGGCCTACGCCTACAAGATTCTCACCGGCCGCCAGCAGGAGTTCCACACCCTGCGCACCCTGGGCGGCGTCAGCGGCTTCCCGCGCCCGGCCGAGAGCCCCTTCGACCATTTCGGCGTAGGCCATTCGAGCACGTCCATCTCCGCTGCCCTGGGCATGGCCATGGCCAGGGACCTTAAGGACGAAAAGCACGACGTGGTGGCCATCATCGGCGACGGCTCCATGACGGCCGGCCTGGCCTACGAGGGCCTCAACCAGGCCGGCGGCTGGGGCGGCCGGCTCATCGTCGTGCTCAACGACAACGAG
This sequence comes from Solidesulfovibrio sp., assembly GCF_029978005.1. Classification (GTDB taxonomy): domain Bacteria; phylum Desulfobacterota; class Desulfovibrionia; order Desulfovibrionales; family Desulfovibrionaceae; genus Solidesulfovibrio. The sequence goes on from NZ_JARKOZ010000073.1 coordinate 6,589, forward strand.
ATGTCCATCTCGAAGAACGTGGGCGCGCTGTCGCTGTTTTTAAGCCGCAAGCTCAACCAGCGCTGGGTCAAGCGCCTCAAAAAGGACATGGAGAGCTGGATCGGCTCCCTGCCCTACGGCGGCGACCTCATGGGCTACGTGCGCCGGGGCGAGGAGTCCTTCAAGAGCTTCTTCACGCCCGGCATGCTCTTCGAGGCCTTCCGCTTCAACTACCTGGGCCCCATCGACGGCCACGACACGGCCCGCCTGGTCGAGGTCTTCAAGGAGGTCAGGGAACTCGACGGGCCGGTGCTGGTCCACGTGCTGACCAAGAAGGGGCGCGGCTACGCCCCGGCCGAGAGCAACCCCACCTATTTTCACGGCGTGGGCTGCTTCGAGCCCGAGACCGGGCTCATGGAAAAGCCCGGCGCCTGCCCGCCGAGCTACACCCAGGTCTTCGGCCAGGCCCTGACCACCCTGGCCAGGCACGACAAGCGGGTCATGGCCATCACCGCCGCCATGCCCGAGGGCACGGGCCTGTCCGATTTCGCCTCCGAGATGCCCGAACGCTTCGTGGACGTGGGCATCTGCGAGCAGCACGCCGTGACCTTCGCCGCCGGCCTGGCCATGGAGGGGTTTCGGCCCATGGTCGCGGTCTATTCCACCTTTCTTCAGCGCTCCTACGACCAGATCGTCCACGACGTCTGCCTGCAGAACCTGCCCGTGACCTTTTGCCTGGACCGGGCCGGGCTGGTCGGCGAGGACGGGGCCACCCACCATGGGGCCTTCGACCTCTCGTACTTGCGCCATATCCCCAATCTCGTGGTCATGGCCCCGGGCAGCGAGGCCGACCTGCCCGGCATGCTGGCCACGGCCCTGGCCCACGACGGTCCGTCGGCCATCCGCTATCCGCGCGGGGCCGGCGAGGGTCTGCCCCTGCCCGAAAAGCCCGAGCCCCTGCCCCTTGGGCGCGGTGAACTGGTCCGCCCGGGCCGGGACGCCCTGGTGGTGGCCATCGGCAGCCGGGTCATGCCGGCCGTGGCCGCCGCCAACGAACTGGCCGCCGCCACGGGCAAGGAAGTGGCGGTATTTAGCGCCCGCTTCGTCAAGCCCCTTCCCCGCGAGCAGCTTTTGGAGCTGGCCAAGTCCTTTCCCCTCTGGCTGACGGCCGAGGAGAACGTGCTCGAAGGCGGTTTCGGCTCGGCCGTGCTGGAGATGCTCGAGGACGCCGGGGCGCTCGCCGCGCTGACCGTGCGTCGGCTGGGCCTGCCGGACGCCTTTGTGGAGCACGGGGCCCAAAAAGCGCTTCGCGCCCTGTGCGGCATCGACAAGGACGGCATCCTTCGGGCGTTGACCGCGTTGCTCGGCCTCTAAGCCCCGTTTTTGGCCGCAAAACGCCTTTTGCGCCCCTGGACGGTGCGTAAAAGAGCGGGTATGCTTTTTGTCTTGCGTCCCGGAACCCTGTCGTCACGTAAGGGGCTTTTTGCCCCGATTCCGGGCCACGCGCGGACACGCGGGCCGACGAACAGCGAAATTTCGCCCGCGACAACCCAAGGAGACATGATGTCCACCATATCCCGTTTCATGGAAACCCATTTCCGCCACTTCAACGCCCGCGAGACCCTCGACGCCGCCAAGGCCTGGAACGACCTGCTCGGGCGCGGCGGCAAGATGTTCCTCACCATGGCCGGAGCCATGAGCACCTGCGAGCTCGGCATCTCCCTGGCCGAGATGATCCGCCAGGACAAGGTCCACGCCATCAGCTGCACCGCCGCCAATCTTGAAGAGGACCTGTTCAACCTCTTCAATCACGACGAATACAAGATGGTACCCGAGTACCGCGACCTCTCGCCCGAAGCCGAGAAGGAACTCTACGACGCCGGCTTCAACCGCGTCACCGACACATGCATCCCCGAGGGCGTCCTGCGCCAGGTCCAGCGCCGCATCTCCAAGCTCTGGGCCGCCGCCGCCGAGAACGGCACGCCGAAATTTCCCTACGAGTTCATGTACGAGCTTCTCGACCAGCCCGACATCAGCCAGTTCTTCCAGGTGCCCCGCGAGCACTCCTGGGTCCTGGCCGCCAAGGAGAAGGGGCTTCCCATCCTCAGCCCGGGCTTCGAGGACAGCACGCTCGGCAACATCTTCTGCGCCGAGATCATGATGGGCCACGTCAAGGGCCACGGCGCGGTGCGCCACGGCACCGAGCAGATGGAGCTTCTCGCCAAGTGGTACCAGGAGCAGGCCAAGGCCAAGACGCCGGTGGGCTTTTTCCAGATCGGCGGCGGCATCGCCGCGGACTTCCCCATCTGCGTCGTGCCCATGCTCATCCAGGACCTGGAGATCGAGGACACGCCGTTCTGGGCCTACTTCGCCCAGATCGGCGACTCCACCACCTCCTACGGCTCCTATTCGGGCGCGGTGCCCAACGAGAAGATCACCTGGGGCAAGCTCGACGTGGACACGCCCCGGTTCATGATCAACTCCGACGCCTCCATCGTGGCTCCGCTCATCTTCGGCTACGTGCTGGGCTGGTAGAAGGAAAATAACGGGGGAAAAGGCTTGGCAGGGGGCGGGGTTGGGCGTAGCGTGAAATTGCGCACAAAGGTTTTCGGCCCGTGTGGGCTGGTTTTCGACGAGAGTCGTCCGTGAACCGCCAAATCCGGAGGATGCCATGAGCAACTTCAGCGAAGCCGACCTTCCCGTGTCCATCGACCACGAGGAAATGGTGACCTTGGGCGACGGAACCACCATCCGTTTCGAGACCAACGCCGAAGCCAAGGACCTCTACGTGGGCGATGCCTTTACCCCCACTACGCAGCTCTTCCCCGGTTGCGACTTTTTTGTCGACGCCTGCGGCAAGCGCTTCAAGATCGTCTCGGAATTCGAGGATAAGATCACGGTTTCCTTGGAATAGGCCCTACCTGCAAAAATGAAGGCCGCAAGCGTCGCTTGCGGCCTTTTTTGTTTCGAGCCATGGCGCAACCCTCGCGCCCCGGCGCGGGGCCGGTGTTAGTTCTGGTCTTCGTCTTCCACGTCAGCCAGGCGCAGATGGTCCAGGATCAGGCCGTAAAATCCAATGCCGTCGGCGGTTTCATGATGCCAGCCCAGGTGGTTGCCGCAGGTCGTGCACATGCCCATGCGCCACTCGCCGTCGCTGCCGCCGGAGAAATCCAGGGCGAAATGCCCGAGCGGCTGGCAGCCCGGGGCCAGGGAGAACATGCCGATTTCCTGGTCCAGGCCGTGGGGACCGGGCATGCGGTGGCGGTGGGAGCCGGCCACGGCGATGCGCTGGCTGGCCCGGGTGACGTCCGCGCCGCACTGGGCGCAGACGAACCGGTCGCCGTGGGCCAGCTCCGTATTGGTCAACACGGGTTTTTCCCGCAATGTCAGGGCGTTTTCGGCATTGTCCCAAGCCAGGGCGATGGGTGGATTGGTCGTGATGAGCGTCAGATGTCTGTCCATGGGGTCCTCCCCGGCCGCTTTTTCCCGCGCCGCCGTCGTTGCGGCGGGACCGGCGGCGTGGCTGCGGCAGAATTTCCTACTTTTTTTGTCTTGTTTCAGGTAGCCATGATCCCGCCATTGACAATGGTGAAAGCAAAATTAATGCCAAATAAAGCGCCCCGCCGGAGGCAGGGGCAGGGAAGAAGGATCGCGTTGTCGCTGTTGAATGGGCCTTGGCGGCGGCGCCATGGGGCGTCAAGGCCGTCGCTGGCGCGACGCCGCGGCGCGGGGAGAGCGCAACGGCACGCGTCGCGCGGCCATGACGTCGCCGCGCGGCGCGGGAAAGCCGGGGGAAGGCTAGCGGGGGTCGCCCGAGGCGTCTTCCGGCAAGGCCTTGAGGCGATCGAGGACCAGTCCGTAAAAACCCAGTCCCTGAGACGACAGGTAGTACCAGCCGAGGTGCGCGCCGCAGGTGGCGCAAAAGGCCGTCTGCCACAGACCGTCGTCTTCGCCGGAGAAGTCGAGTTTGAAATGGCCGACGACCATGCAGCCCGGAGCGAGGGAGAAGCAGCCGATCTCCTGCTCCACGCCGTTGCCGGCTGGGAAGTAGTGGCGGTGGCGGCCGTCCACGGCGATGCGCAGCACGGCCTGGGTCACTTCGGTGTCGCAGGCGGCGCAGGCGATGCGGTCCGCGCCGGCCAGCTCGGGATTGTCGAACACCGGGGTCGGTTTGTGTTCAAGGATCAGGTCATCTGCCGAATTTCCAGACAAAAGCGCGGTCAAGGCGTACACGGGAAGCTCCTTGGACCGGATGGTAAGGCTCCCGGTCCATTTTCCGTTTGCATTCATGTCAAAAGATGCTATGATGGATAGTTTCGTCAAGTTAAAAAAAGCGCAATCTCCCGCCCGAAGTGGCCGGCGGGGGATTTACGCCTTCGCACGGTGGCTAAGCTGGCCGGAATCGTTACTGATCCGAGCCGACGGGCGGAAGCGGACTAAAAAACAGACGGTCGAAGATCAGCCCGTGAAACGTCCCGCCCTCGGCCCGGGCGTAGCTCCAGCCCAGGTGCCGGCCGCAGGCGGCGCAAAGGGCCACCTGCCAGGTCGTGCCCGCAAACCAAGTGAATTCGCCGCTGGGGAGCCCCGAGGCCAGGCAGCCCGGCGCGGCCGAGAAGCAGCCGATCTCGAACACCGCGCCGTAGGGATTGGCGAAGACGTGGACATGGCTTCCGTCTACCGTGATGCGCCGGGTGGCGTCGGTGACGGCGTGCAGGCAGGCGGCGCAACGGATGGGGGAGGGCGCTTCGCCCGCCCGCGCCCGGACCCGCGGCTGTGGCGCGTCGTGGGGTCCGTTCGGACCCGGCGGCCCGCCCGCCGGCTTGCGGGCCAGGCGTCCCGCGGCAAAGGGGAAGGGCCCGCCGTGATTTACATTCCCCGCCGGGTGGTTATAGATTGCCTCACGGGCCGGCAGCCGGCCGCGGCAGGCCGCCGCGAGACGCATCCCCCGGCCCGGCAAGTCTTCTCCCATGCGACAATACATCGGACACCTCGCTCCAACCGATCCTTTGCAAGCCTATCTGCGCGACGCCGTCCTGCCCCAGCTGGCAGACGTCGTCCGGGAACCGCGCTTTCGCGTCTTCCGCGTCTCCGCCGTCAGCGACGTCTACCTCTACGAGGACAAATGGACCGGCTGCCGGGTGGTCGGCAAGTTCTACGCCCGGGCCAGGGGCCTCAACGGCAGCAACGCCCCCCAGTCGGCCCGGAGCGAATACGACGGCCTGGCCTACCTGCGCGGCCTCGGCTTCGACTCCCCGCCCGACTACGTCGCCCGGCCCCTGGGCGTCAATGCGGGCCTGGGCGACCTGCTCGTCACCGAACTGGTGGAAGGCGAGCAGCTCGACGCGGTCATCGAGGCGGGGCTTCGCGACGGGCGCTTCGAGCGCCTCTACCGCAAGCTCGGCGGCCTGGCCCGGTTCCTGGCCAGGCTGCACAACCGCGCCGCCGGCCCGGAGCGCGTGGATTTCGCCCCGACCCAGGGCTATTTCGACCGCGTCGTGCACCACCTGGAGCAGCACTGCGGCCTCGGGGCAAAGCGCGCCGCCCGCCTGCTGGCCTTGGGCCACGCCTACGCCTCGGAGGCGGCCTATTGGCAGGACCTGCGCGTGCTGGTCCACGGCGACGCCACGCCCTCGAACTTTCTCTTCGGCCGGGGCCAGGACGTCTTCGCCATCGACCTCGAACGCATGCATCGCGACGACCGCGTCTACGATGTCGGCCGCCTGTGCGGGGAACTCAAGCACTGCTTCCTGCGGGCGACAGGCGACCCGGCCCGGGCCGAGCCCTTCATCGGCCATTTTCTGTGGGAATACGCCGGCCATTTCCCCGACCGGGAGCCGACCTTCGCCGCCGTCACCGGGCGGCTGCCGTTCTACCTGGGCCTGACGCTCCTGCGCATCGCCCGAAACGTCTGGCTCGACGACGCCTACTGCCGCAGCCTCGTCCATGAGGCCAGAGTCGTCCTTTCCGGAGGCCTGTCATGAAGGTGCGCGGCATCGTCTTCGATCTCAACGGCACCCTGATCGACATCAACACCGACGAGGCCAACGAGCAGATCTACCGCTCCATCAGCCACCTGCTCAAATACTATGGCATACGCACCAGCCGGGGCGACGTGCGCGAGGGCTACTACCAGACCCTCAAGGAGCAGCGTCGCCGGGGCGGGGAGGAGTTTCCGGAGTTCGACGCCGTGGCCGTGTGGCGCGAGTTCGTCGTGGGCCGGGCCGCCCGCAGCGGCGTGACCATCCCCAAGAACAAGCTGGCCGTGCTGCCCCATTTCCTGGCCGAGCTCTACCGGGGCATTTCGCTCAACCGCCTGGAACTCTACCCCGACGTGCGCGAGGTCCTCGACGAACTGCGGCCGCGCTATCGCCTGGCCGCCCTCACCGACGCCCAGTCCGCCTGGGCCGTGCCGGAAATGCGCCTGGCCGGCCTGGAGAACTATTTCTATCCCGTGGTCGTCTCCGGCGACTTCGGCTATCGCAAGCCCGACCAGCGTCTTTTCGTCACGACGCTTAAGCGCATGCACCTGCCGGCCGAGGAGGTGGTCTTCGTCGGCAACGACATGTACCGCGACATCTTCGGCGCGCGCCAGGCCGGCCTGCGCACGATCTTTTTCGCCACCGGCCAGGGCCAGCAGTCCATGGACGGCGTCGAGGCCCACTACAATATCTACCGCTTCGCCGAACTGCGAAACGCCATCCGGTTTTTCGAGGACGAGTAGGGGAGGGGAGTGCGGGGGAGAACGCCTCCGGCGGCCAGGAGGGGCCGGGGGCCCCTCCTGGACCACCCCATAGGGGGGAGAGATGTACTGGGATCAAAGTTCGAGCGTTCCTTCAACTTTGCGGCTGGACGCCAGGGTCGCCGCGCACTTGCGACACAAAGACCGGGTGCTCGACCTGGGCTGCGGCGCGGGGGGCCTGCTGGCGGAACTGGCCGGGCAGGGGAGGCGGGTTTGGGGCGTGGACCGCAACCCGCCGAGCTTGATCCGGGCCCGGGAAAAGGGCTTGGCCGTGGCCCGGGCCGACCTGGCCGCGCTGCCTTTCGCCGACGACGCCTTCGACGCCGGCGTGCTGCACGCCGTGCTGACCACCCTCGACGCCCCGGAACTGCGCCGCCAGGTCCTTTGCGAAGCCAGGCGCGTGGGCTGCCGCGTCCTTTGCATCGCCGACTTCCTGCAGAACTGGGACCAGCTCTACTACAAGGCCCGCTACGAGGCCGGGTTCGACGAGACCGGGGAGCTCGGCAGCTTCGTCGTGCGCGAGGGGGACCAAGTGCTCTACACGGCCCACCATTTCACCCTGGACGAGTTGACCGGGCTCCTGGCCGACTCGGGGTACGCCGTGGCCTTCGCCGACACCCCGACGGTCGTCACCCGGTCCGGCAAGCGCGTGACCGGCGTGATCCTGGCCGCCGTGACCGCGCATTGACTTTAGCCGGGTCGGCCGGCTAGGTAGTCGCTTTTCGCCGCAGCCAAAAGGAGCCTTCCCATGAGCGTGGCCGCCGACATGGAACAGATGGCCGCCCGGGCCAAGGAAGCCTCGCGGGCGCTCGCCGCCGCCCCGGGCGCGGCCAAGGACGCCTTTCTCGCCGCCCTGGCCGATTTGCTCGCCTCGCGCCGCCAGGACGTGCTCGCCGCCAACGCCAAGGACATCGAGGCCGCCCGCGCCGCCGGCATGGACGCCCCGCGCCTGGACCGCCTGACGCTCACCCCGGCCGTCATGGACGCCATGGCCGACGCCTGCCGCCAGATCATCGCCCTGCCCGACCCGGTGGGGGCCATCGAAGCGGCGAGGCCCAGGCCCAACGGCCTTCTCGTCGGCCGCATGCGCGTGCCCTTGGGCGTTATCTGCATGATCTACGAGTCGCGCCCCAACGTCACCATCGACGCCGCCATCCTGTGCCTCAAGGCCGGCAACGCCGTGATCCTCAAGGGCGGCTCCGAGGCGCTCGCCTCCAACATGGCCCTGGCCGGGCTCCTGCGTCAGGCCCTGGCCGCCGCCGGCCTGCCCCAGGACGCCGCCCAGCTCGTGCCCACCGCGGACCGGGCCGCCGTGGCCGCCTTGTGCAAGCTCGACCAGTACATCGACGTCATCATCCCGCGTGGCGGGGAAGGGCTCATCCGGGCCGTGGTCTCCCAGGCCACCATGCCCGTGCTCAAGCATTTCAAGGGCGTGTGCCACGCCTACGTGGACGAGGGCGCAAACGAGGACCGGGCCGTCACGGTGGTGGTCAACGCCAAGGCCCAGCGCCCCGGGGTGTGCAACGCCCTGGAGTGCCTGCTGGTGCACGTGCGCGCCGCGCCGGGCTGCCTGCCCCGTCTGGGCGCGGCCCTTCGCCAGGCCGGGGTGGAGCTTCGCGCCTGTCCCCGGGCGCTGACCCTGCTCGGTTCCCTGGCCCGGCCCGCCGCACCCGAGGATTTCGGCCGGGAGTTCCACGACCTGATCCTGGCGGTCAAGATCGTGGACTCCATGGACGACGCCCTGGATCACATCCACCGCTACGGCTCCAACCACACCGAGGTCATTCTCACGGAGAACCACGACCGGGCCATGGAGTTCCTGCGCCGGGCCGACGCCTCCATGGTCGGAGTCAACTGTTCCACGCGCTTCAACGACGGCGGCGAGCTCGGGCTCGGGGCCGAGATCGGCATCTCCACCTCCAAGCTCCATTCCTACGGCCCCATGGGGCTCACGGAACTGACCAGCGCCAAGTTCGTGGTCCTGGGCCAGGGGCAGGTACGGGGCTAGGACCGGTTCGATCCCATGGGCCAGTCGCTGATCGGCATTTTCGGCGGGACCTTCAATCCCGTGCACGTCGGCCATGTCCGCGCCGCCATCGAGGTGGCCGAGGCCCTGGGTCTGGCCGCCGTGGAATTCGTGCCCGCCGCCCGGCCGCCCCACAAGTCCGGCGAGCCGGTCCTCGACTTCGAGCTGCGCTTGGCCCTGTGCCGCCTGGCCGTGGAGGAGGTGCCCGGCTTTTCCGTCAATTCCATGGAAGCCGACCGGCCCGGGCCGTCCTACACCTGCGACACCCTGGCCGCCCTGGGCCGGGAGCGGCCTGGACAGGAGTTCTGCTTCGTCATGGGCATGGCCGATCTGTGCAACCTGCCGGCCTGGAAAAACGGGCTCGGCCTCGGCCGGCTGGCCCACCTGGCCGTGCATTCACGGGACGGGCTGGGGCTTGACGCCTTCACCGCCTTCGTGGCCGCCAACTCCCGGGAAATGGAGGCCTCGCCCACCGGCGACCCGGCTTGCTGGGACCTGCCGGCCGGGCGTCGCCTGAGCTTCGTGCCCATTGCCAGACTTGACGTTTCGGCCTCGGATGTACGAGAGCGTTGGCGGCACGGCCGCCGGATACACGGCCTCGTGCCCGACGCCGTGCGTCGCGAACTCGAAAACCGCGACGATGCGATCGCCGCCCTCTGGGGCCGACGCATCCGGACGTGACCCGGAAGTCCTCACCTTGCAAAACGTCTCCTCCGGCCCGCGCCGGGCCATATACGCGCTGTCCGCCCTCGTGTTCCTGGCCATGATCGTCGCGCCCACGGCAGACAGGCTGCTGCATTTCGCGCCCAAGACCCTGGTGGCCGAAGTGAGCACCAGCCGCCTCGTCGCCCCGACCCTGGACCCGGACAGCTGGGTCAGGTGGTTCGCCACCGTGCGCCGGGGCTACCTCGACCGCCACTACAACCTGCGCACCGTGCTCATCGCCTGGAACAGCTTTCTCGACACCATCGTCCTGGCCTCCACCTCGGCCAACTCCCAGGTCATGGCCGGCAAGGACCACTGGCTGTTCCTGGCCCAGGACGGCTCGCGCAACATCCTGGAGGACGCCCGTTCCTCGGACCCGCTGCCGGAGACCTCGGTGGACGCCGTGGCCCGCGAGCTGGAGCGCCGCCGGGAATGGCTGACCGAGCGGGGCATCCGCTACCTGGTCGTCGTCGCGCCCAACAAGAACACCGTCTACCCGGAAAAGCTGCCCGATTCCCTGCGCCCCGCGGCCCCCGAAGGGCACCTGGCCCAGTTCGTTCGCTACATCAAGGACTACACCAAGGTGGACATCGTGGACGTGACGCCGGCTCTGGAGGAGCAGAAGAAGCGGGAGCAGGTCTTCTACGTCACGGACAGCCACTGGAACGCCCATGGCGCGTTCGCGGCCTATCGCGAGATCATGCGCCAGATCGTCAAGTATTTCCCGCAGGTCAAGCCGCTTACCCGGGAACAGTTCCAAGTGGAGCAGTTCAACTGGCTGCCCGGCGACCTGGCCAACATGATGGGGCTCTCCGACCACCTCAAGGAAGACCGCATCATGTTCGTCAACAAGGAATGGTACAAGGCCAGGGGCGTTTCCTACCACGGCCCGGGCGACCCCCATTTCTTCGAGGAGCCGCAACGCTCCGTCACCGGGAATCCCGAACTGCCGAGCGCCCTGGTCTTTCATGACTCGTTTTGGTGGGAGCTTTTGCCCTTTCTGGCCGAGTCCTTCGACAAGGGACTCTACGTCTGGCTGCGGCCCCAGACGGATCTGGAGTTTCGCTACTTCGACACCGACCTGATCGAGAAGGAAAAGCCGGACATCGTCATCGACGAGTACACCGAGCGCTATATCCTGCCGCCCCTGCGCGGCCGGTTCCACCCGAAGATCGCCCAATCGGCCGCCTCGGGCGGGTAGCCGATACGGGCGCGTGCCTTTACAAGCGCCGGAAAATTCGTAAAGAGGAAGAAACGAAGTCACATCGCGCCCGGCGCGAGGAGCCTTGCCCTTTTCTATGGAACACGCCCCAGCCGCTTCCCCGAAAACCGAGTCCCCCGAACCCCCGCAACCTCCTTCGCCGCGCGCCCTCCCGTCGGGGGTACGCCCATGGTGACCCTCCTCGTCTCGGTCGGATTGGCCATTCTCGTCTCCGCCTTTTGCTCCATGAGCGAGGCGGCCCTGTATTCCGTGCCGTGGAGCTGGATCGAGCGCCTGCGCAAGGACGGCCGGGCCTGCGGCGAGACCCTCTTCCAGCTGCGCTCCAACGTGGAAAAGCCCATCACGGCCATCCTGACCTGCAACACCATCGCCAACACCGCCGGCGCGGCCGTGGCCGGCGCGGCCGGGGCGGCGGTGTTCGGCCCGGACGAGCTGTGGCTTTTCACCGCCGTTTTTACCGTGCTCATCCTGGCCTTCGGCGAGATCCTGCCCAAGACCATCGGCGTGACCTACAGCCGCAGCGTTTCTGTCGTCATCGCCACGCCCATGAAGTACATGATCCTGGCCCTGCTTCCCCTCATCTGGGCGGGCGGCCTGATGGCCAGGCTCGTATCGGGCAAGCGCAAGGCTCCGCTTTCCTCCGAGGAGGACCTGCGCGCCGTGGTGAGCCTCACCCGCCGGGAGGGCGTCATCAATCCCCTGGAAGAGCTTTCCATCAAGAACATCCTGTCCCTGGACCGCAAGACGGCCAGTGACATCATGACCCCGCGCACGGTCGTCTTTTCCCTGCCCGCCGAGATGACCGTGGCCGAGGCCAGGGGCGAGCGGCGGGGCGTGTGGCCCCACAGCCGCATCCCGGTCTACGACGCCGACGATCCGGAGAACATCGTGGGAATCGTCTACCGCCGCGAGGTCCTGGAGGCCCTGGCCAACGACCAGGACGGCGTGCGCCTGTCCGATCTGGCCAAGCCGGTGCGTTTCGTGCTCGACACCATGACCCTCGATCGGGTATTGGTAAAATTCCTGGAATCGCGTATGCACCTGTTCGTCGTTCTCGACGAATACGGCGGGGTTTCCGGCGTGGTCAGCCTGGAGGACGTGCTGGAAGAGATTCTGGGCAAGGAAATCGTCGACGAAACGGACCAGGTGGCGGACATGCGGGAGCTGGCTCGCACGCGGCGCGAGGAGCTCCTGCGCCAGCGGCACGACCGCGAGGACGCCCCGGTTCCTTGAAACTTTGACGGAAGAGAGTGATGGCCAAAAAAAGCAACGCCCCCGTGTACCTCGTCGCCCTCGTCCTGTTCCTGGGCGGCCTGGGCTATCTGCTCTATTCGGGACTGGGCGAGAACACCGCCTATTTCCTCAACGTCTCCGAGGCGCTGGCCATGCAGCCCAAGGATCTGTCCAAGGCGCGGCTGTTCGGCACCGTGGCCGACGAGGGCATCGACCGCCCGGCCGACGCCATGGGCGTGAGCTTCATGCTCGTGGACAAGGACCAGGCCGCCAAGACCATTCGGGTGGACTTCAAGGGAGCCGTGCCCGACACCTTCAAGCCCGGGGTCGAGGTCATCGTGGAGGGCGGCGTCAATCCCGCTTCCGGGGCCTTCGCGGCCAACACCCTCATGACCAAGTGCCCGTCCAAGTACCAGAAGGAAAACCGCGGCTGATCGCCCCAGCCTTAAAAAACACGCGCGTGTTTTTTAAGATGCCATATATGGTTTCGCCCGTTGCCTCGGGGAGAGGCGCACGCTTCTCCGGGGCTGCGGCATGAAGCCGTCAGGGTCGCCGGTCCCGCCAGTCGTTTGCGCGGGACTCCCCCGGCGCGCCCGCCTTCCCGTTTTCCGCCCCGATGCGCCTGCGCCCATGCCCGGGCGGCCGGGGGCGGGGCGCACGACACCGACAAAGGAGTCCTGATGCACGTTACGGCGTATTTCGCCCTGCTCGTGGCCATGCTGGTCTGCCTGGCCGGCGCGGTCACGGCGCTCCATGGGCTGTGGAAACGCGACTACCTCCGCCTCGTCCTTTTGGAGCGCGCCCACCACTTGGTGTTCGCGGCCGTGCTCCTGGCCTCGGCCATCCTTACCGTGGCCCTGTGGCGGCGCGACTTCTCCTTCGTCTACGTGGCCGAATACACCGATACGCTGCTGCCGCTTTTCTACGCCGTCACGGCCTTCTGGGCCGGGCAGGCCGGCTCGCTGCTTTTCTGGATGCTGGTGCTGGCCGTCTTCGGCCTGGGCTTCGCCCTCTCGGCCTCCTACAGGAGCCTGGCCCCGGCCACGCGCTGCGGCTACTGGCTCTTCTTCTTCACGGTGGAGGCCTTTTTCCTGCTGCTTTTGACCGGCCCGAGCAATCCCTTCCTCGAGGCCGTGCCGCCCGTGCCCGAGGGGCGCGGCCTCAATCCGCTTTTGCGCAATCCCGGCATGATCTTCCATCCGCCGCTGCTGTTTTTGGGCTACGCCGGCTTCGCCGTGCCCGCCTGTCTGGGGCTGGCCGCCTGGATCGTCGGCGAGAAGCGGTCCTTCGCCGCCGCCTCGCGCAACACCGTCATCCTGTCCTGGATCTTCCTCACCGCCGGCATCATTCTCGGCGGCTGGTGGTCCTACATGGAGCTCGGCTGGGGCGGCTACTGGGCCTGGGACCCGGTGGAAAACGCCTCGCTGATCCCCTGGCTCGTGGGCACGGCCTTCCTGCACACGGCCATCGTCGAGCGCCGCACCAAGGCCCTGCCCAAGACCAATGTGGCCATGGCCGTCATTACCTTCGTCAGCTGCGTGCTCGGCACCTACCTGGTGCGAAGCGGCGTGGTGGAGTCCCTGCACGCCTTCGGCGAAGGCGGCGTCGGCGGGCCGCTGCTCGTCTTCATGATCTTCTCCCTGGTGGTCCTCGGGGCCGGGCTCATGGCCGGCGCGTCCCTGCACGAGGGCCGGTACAAGCCCCTGGCCACCCTGGTCAGCGTGCCGGGCTTCCTGGTCGTTTTGGCCTGGATCATGCTTGCCCTGTCCGCCGTGGTGCTGCTCGGCACCCTGTGGCCGGTCATCAGCAGGCTGTGGAGCGAGAGCCCCGTCGGCTTGGACGCCGGGTTCTACAACCGGGTCTGTCTGCCCCTTTTCGCCATGGTCACTTTTCTCGTGGCCTTCTGCCCGGTCATGTCCTGGACCGAGGGTCTGCGCGACCGGACGGGCCTTGGCGTGTCGCTCGGCGCGTTTCTCGGCGGCGGGGTGGTCCTCTACGCCGTGGGCCTGCGCCTGCCCGTGGCCCTTTTTGCCGGCGCGGCCTCGGTGGCCGCCCTGGCCTGCGCCCTGTACGTCTTTTCGCGCCAGCGCCACGCCCGCAGCCGGGCCGGGGCGCTCGGGGCCTACTGCGTCCACGTGGGCCTGGCCCTGGTCACCCTGGGCGTGGCCTTCTCCGGGCCCTACCAGCTGAGCAAGGAGGCCGTGCTCACCCCGGGCCGGACCATGGAGATCGGCGGCTTCACCCTGACCTTCAAGGACCTGGAGCAGGAGAGCAACCCGGCCATGACCATCGCCCGGGCGCTCATCGACGTGACCAGGGACGGCAAGCCCGTCGGACGCCTCGAACCCGAGCGGCGCATCTACACCGGCTTCGAGCAGCCCTTCGCCGAGGTTTCGACCATCCCGTCGCTTGGCGACGAACTCTACGCCACGCTTCTAAGCGCCACGGACAAGAAGGCCGCCAGCATCAAGATCAGCGTCAATCCGCTCGTCAACTGGGTCTGGATCGGCGGCGCGATCATGTGCCTGGCCCCGTTTTTGAGCCTGCGCCGGCCGAAGGCCGAAACGGAGCGGGGCTAGCCGCGCGCCGCGCCGTTGTCGTCGGGAAAAGGAACGATCCAGCACAGCCGCTTCGCTATGCCTAAACGCCAATCGCCCGAACGGAAAATGGACGCGGCCGGGGTCGTGGCCCGCCTGCGCCGGGTCTGCCGGTTCTTCGGCGACCGCCCGGTGCTGCGCGACGTGGACTTGGACCTCGTTTCGGGCGAGGTGCTCCTGGTCGTCGGGCCCAACGGCGCGGGCAAGTCCACGCTCATGCGCATCACGGCCGGGCTCATGCCGCCGAGCGAAGGCGAGGTGGAGGTGGGCCTGGAGCCGGGCGAGATCGGCTACGTGGGCCACCGCACCCTGGTCTACCCCAAGCTCACGGCCCGGGCCAACCTGCGCTTCTGGCTGCGCCTGTCCGGCCGCCCCGGCGGCGACGAAGCCGTCATGGCGGCCCTGACCCGCGTCGGGCTCGAGCGCTTCGCCGACGAGGAGGCCGGCATCTTCTCGCGCGGCATGTCCCAGCGCCTCAGTCTGGCCCGCGTCTTTCTCACCGCTCCGAAACTGCTCCTCCTCGACGAGCCGGCCACGGGCCTGGACCCGGCCTCGGCCATGATGCTTCGCCGCGAGATCCGCGCCGCGGCCGACGCCGGCGCGGCCGTCATGTGGGTCAGCCACACCATCGCCGCCGATCTGCCGGCCTGCGATCGGGTCGTCGTCATAAGAGACCGCCGCATCGCCCGGGACGTGCCGGCCGCCGCCTTCGACCCGTCGGAGCTGGCCGGGGAGGGCGCATGCTGAGGGCCGCCTGCTCCATCGCCGCCAAGGACCTGCGCCTGGCCCTGGCCGGGGCGCAGGGGCTTGTCCAGACCGTGCTGCTCGGCCTTCTGCTCATCTTCATCATGAGCCTCTCGCGCGAGCCCGGCGAGATGTCCCCGCCCCTGGCCGCCGCCGCCGTCTTCTGGCTGGCCACGGCCTTCGGCCAGGTGCTGGTGTTCAATTTCCTCTACGGCCTGGAGGAGGCCGAGGGCGCGCGTCTGGGCCTGCTCCTCGCCCCGTGCCCGGTCCAGGCCGTGTGGCTCGGCAAGGCCGCGGCCGGCTGGGTGTTGCTTTTTTGCTGCCAGATGGTATTCGCCCCGGCGGCGGTGGCCTTCCTGGGCCAGACCGTGGCCGGCTCCCTCGTCGCCGGTCTCGGCGTCGTGGCCGCCGTGGACTGGGGGCTGTGCGCCCTGGGGTCGCTCCTTGGCGCGCTGACCATCGGCCGGTCCTCCCGGGAGTCGCTTCTGACGGTGATCCTGTTTCCGCTGCTGATCCCCGTGCTCCTGGCCGGCATCCGGCTGCTCGAAACCGTGATCTCCGGCCGGGGCGCCGAGAGCGTGTCCGCCTGGGCCGGCACGGTCGGGGCCTTCGACGCCGTGTTCACCGCCGCGGCCTTGCTGCTCTTCCCGTTTCTTTATACCGGGGAGGAATGAGGTTTCCATGATCGAGCTTTTCGCCCTGGCCGCCGCGGCCCTGTCCGTCCTGGCCCAGTGGGCCATATGGTTCTACGCCCCGGTCGAGGCCTCCATGGGCGTGGTCCAGAAGATCTTCTACACCCACCTGCCCCTGGCCTGGTGGTCCTTCGTCAGCTTCTTCACGGTCTTCGCCGCCTCGGTCCACTACCTGGCCCGCCGCCGGCCCGGCAGCGCCCGGCTGGCCGGAGCGGCCTGCGAGATCGGCGTGCTTTTTTCGGGTTTGGCCCTGGCCACGGGCATGTGCTGGGCCCGGCCCATCTGGAACGTCTGGTGGACCTGGGACCCGAGGCTCACCACCACGCTCGTCATGTGGTTCGTCTATGCCGCCTACCTGCTCCTTCGCGCCTCGGACGTGGGAGGGGGGCGCAAGGACGCGGTGCTGGCCGTGCTCGGCGTGGTGGCCTTCCTCGACGTGCCCCTGGTCTTTGTTTCGGCCCGCTACTGGCGCAGCATCCACCCGGCGGTCTTCGGACCGCAAGGCGGCGGCATGGAGCCGGAAATGTGGCGGGCCATGATCGTCAACCTCGTGGCCATGGGGCTTTTGTGGCTGGCGCTGCTGCTTTTGCGCCTGCGCCAGCTCTCCGCCCAGGCGTCCGTCGCCGCCTTGGTGCGCCATGGCGCGGTGAGGAACTGACATGGGAAAGGAAGTCTATCTCTTTGCCGCCAACGTGATCGTCTGGGTCGGCATCGGTTGTTACGTCGCCTTTCTGGCCGTGTCCCAGAAACGGCTGACCAAGCGTCTCAAGCGCCTGGAGGTGCTCCATGACGAGTGATCGGGCCCAGGGGCCCAACGCCTCGGGCCGCATGGTCCTGGCCTTCATGGCCTTTGTCCTGGCCGCCATCTTCGTCGGCTCCTTCGTCTACCGCCTGGAGCGGCCGAGCCTCGAAGTGCACCAGAAGAAGTCCCAGGCCGGCATGCCCGACGCCATGCAGCAGGCCATGGACGGCCCCATGAAGGAAGTCATGGCGCTTATGCAAAAGCTCCAGGAAAACCCCGACGACCCGGGCCTGCAACTGGCCATGGCCGAGCGTTTCATGGCCATGGGGTCCTTCGACCGGGCCAAGGTCTTCCTGGACAAGGTGTCCAAGCAGCGTCCCGACGATCCGGACGTCCTCAACGCCATGGGCGTGACCCTTTATAACCTGAAGGACCTCGACGGGGCCAAGGCCGCCTTCGAAGCCATCCTGAAACGCGAACCCGACGACTACCGCGCCATGTTCAACCTGGCGCTGCTGCAAAAATATGCCCTCAACGCGCCCGACAAGGCCGTGGAGGGCTTCAAGGCCGTCATCGCCTCGCCCAAGGCCGACCCAGAGACCAAGGCCACGGCGCAAAAGGAACTGGAGACCAAGGCCCCCCAATAGGACGGGGGCCTGGCCGCCCGGCCTTTTCCGACGCCGACGGGACTGTCCCCGGCCGGCCTTCGTCAAGATGGTGCGCAACGGCGCATATGTTGCGGCCCCGCAGCAGCTGCGGTGAACGCCGCGTTGCCTTTTTCGCCGATTTGGTGAATGCTCGCGCCGCGCCGGGGGCTTTATCGTCTCAAGCCCGTGACGCGCGGCGAGGGTCGAGACAACCATGCCGGCACGCCCGGCAGGGCCAATTCCAACCGGAGGATGGGACATGCGCAGCAGGGGAATTCCGCGGATACTCGCCGTCGCGGCGGCTTTGGGGCTGGGCCTTGGCCTGTCGGCCGGCTCGGCGTCCGCCGCCGACACCATCAAGATCGCCGTTCCGGCCGCCTACACCGGCAGCGCCGCCGGCTACGGCGAGAACGTCAAGGCGGGCGTAAGCGTCAAGATCGACGAGATCAACGCCGCCGGCGGCGTGAACGGCAAGAAGATCGAGGCCGTCTACCTCGACGACCAGTGCGAGCCCCGCGAGGCGGCCACCGTCTCCTCCTCGGTCGTCAACGACGATTCCATCGTCGGCATCGTCGGCCACCTGTGCTCCTCGGCCCACCTGGCCGCGCTGCCGGCCTACGTGCGCGAGGGCATCCCGGCCATCACGCCCACGGCCACGAGCGTGGCCATCAGCGGCAAGAACAAGGACGAGAAGGGCAAGATCTGGTCGTTTCGCAACGTCTACCGCGACGACTTCCAGGGCACCTTCCTGGCCGACTACATCGACAAGGTCCTGGGGCTTAAAAAAGTCGCCGTGTTCTACGAGAACAACGACTACGGCATCGGCCTCAAGGAGGCCTTCGGCAAGGAGGCCAAAAAGCTCGGCCTCACCGTCGTCGGCGAGGAAGCCTACAAGAAGGGCGACCAGGACTTCACGCCCCAGCTGACCAAGCTCAAGGCCGCCGCGCCCCAGGCCATGTTCATCGCCGGCTACTACCCCGAGGGCGCGCTCATCGCCGACCAGGCCAAGAAGGTCGGCCTGGTGGTTCCCAAGTTCGGGGCCGACGGCTTCGACAACGCCGACTACATCAAGCTCGGCGGCGCACCCACCGACGACACCTACCTGACCGCGCCCTTCCTGGCCGAAATCGCCAGCCCCGACGCCAAGAAGTTCATCGAGGCCTTCAAGGCCAAGTTCAACCGCGAGGTTGACTGGATGAGCGCCAACTCTTATGACG
The DNA here is from genome assembly GCF_029978005.1 of Solidesulfovibrio sp. Lineage (GTDB taxonomy): Bacteria > Desulfobacterota > Desulfovibrionia > Desulfovibrionales > Desulfovibrionaceae > Solidesulfovibrio. Next base: position 25,132 of record NZ_JARKOZ010000073.1, read on the forward strand.
CGGCCGGCATCATGATCGAGGCCATTGCCAAGGCCGGCCCGGACCGCGCCAAGATCCGCGACTACCTCGCCGGGATCGATACCCCGGAAAAGGGCTACAAGGGCGTCACCGGCGTCAACTACTTCAACGCCAGCGGCGACTGCCAGAAACCCGCCTTCGTCAAGATGGTCAAGGACGGCAAGTTCGTCCCCGCGCCCAAGCAGATGAACTAGGCGCGCCAACGTAGATACGAAAGCGAACAGGCTGGACCCCGATCCAGCCTGTTCGCGTTCATGCCCAAGCGCAACATATTACCTCGTTTCGGAGCCGGCGTTGTTCGAACAGCAGCTCGTCAACGGATTCACCCTGGGACTGATCTATGCGCTCATCGCCGTGGGCTACACCATGGTCTACGGCGTCATCGAGCTCATCAACTTCGCCCACGGCGAAATCTACATGCTCGGGGCCTTCCTGACCCTGTCCTGCATCTCCATGGGCCTGCCCCTGCCCCTGGCCGTGCTTCTGGCCATGCTGGCCACGGCCGCCATCGGCGTGCTGCTCGACGTCGTCGCCTACCGGCCGCTTCGCGAAGCGCCCCGGCTGGCCGCGCTCATCACCGCCATCGGCATGTCCATCTTCCTGCAGAACCTGGCCATGATCATCTGGGGCAGCCGGCCGCTGCCCTTTCCCCGCCAGGCCCTGCCGGCATTTTTCGCCGAACCGGCCCTGCGGTTTTCCGAGGTGACCGTCACCTGGATGCAGATCGTCATCTACGTCACGGCCCTGGCGCTTATGGTCGGGCTCAACCTCGTCATCACCAAGACCCGCACCGGCACGGCCATGCGGGCCCTGGCCCAGAACCGCACCGCGGCCGCGCTCATGGGCATCAATGTCAACCGCGTGATCTCCTTCACCTTCGCCCTGGGCTCGGGCATGGGCGCGGTGGCCGGGGTGATGGTCTCCATGTACTACAACACCATGTACCCGACCATGGGCTACCTGGCCGGGGTGAAGGCCTTCGCCGCGGCGGTGCTCGGCGGCATTGGCTCCGTGCCCGGGGCCATGCTCGGCGGGGTGGCGCTCGGCATCGCCGAGACTCTGGGCGCGGGCTACATCTCCTCGCCCTACCGCGACGGCGTGGCCTACGCGGTCATGATCCTGGTCATCATCTTCCGTCCCTCGGGCTTTTTGGGGCGGTCCATGGTGGAAAAGGCCTAACCCGGACGGTCGGGGATTCCCGGCCGCCCATACCGACCGGAAAGAGCATGCGCGGCGCGTTCAAGACACTGCTTTACCTCGCGGCGGCGGCGGCCCTCGCCTATCCGCTGACCCCGTTTCGGGACGTCTACGTCCTGCACGTTTTGGTCCTCATCATGGTCTACATGGTCCTGGCCATGGGGCTCAACATCCTGCCCGGCTTCTGCGGCCTGCTGGACCTCGGCTTCGTGGGTTTCTACGGCATCGGCGCCTACACCGCGGGACTCCTCACCATCCACTACAACATGTCCTTCTGGCTGATCGTGCCGCTGGCCGCCGTCAACGGCGCGTTTTTCGGGGTCATGCTCGGCGTGCCCACCCTGCGCCTTGTCGGCGACTACTTCGCCATCGTCACCTTCGGCTTCTCCGAGCTGGTGGTGCTTTTCCTCACCAACGAGATCTGGCTCACGCGCGGGCCCCTGGGCGTGCCCGGCATCGCCCCGGTGTCCATCGACGCGACCTGGCTGGCCACGCTGCTCGGGGTCGATTCGCGCTGGCGCTACGCCTTCCGGGGCGAGGTGCCGTACTTCTACCTGGGCCTTTTGATGGTGATCCTGGTCTACTGCGGCATGCGCCGGCTGGAGGACTCGCGCCTGGGCCGGGCCTGGCTGGCCATCCGCGAGGACCCCATGGCCGCCGCCTCCTGCGGCGTGGACCTTTTGGCCTACAAGGTCATCGCGTTTGCCGTCTCGGCCGGCATCGGGGCCATGGCCGGGGCGTTCTTCGCCCGGTGGACTCTTTTCATCTCGCCGGACATGTTCAAGTTCTGGGAGTCCTTCCTGGTCCTTTGCATGGTCGTGCTCGGGGGCCTTGGCAACATCAACGGGGCCCTGGTCGGGGCCGTGATCCTCATCGCCCTGGGCGAGCTGCTGCGGGTGGCCCTGCCGAGGCTCGGCCTGCCCACGGAAACGCGTTTTCTGGCCTACGGACTCATCATGGTCCTCATCATGCGCTTCCGTCCGGGCGGCATCTTCACCCAGGTGGCGGAAACGACCATGCAAAGCGGACTGATCAAGGAATTGCGGGCAAGGCTTGCCGCGCGGCGGACGGCGTAATATGGATGCTATCTTGAAAGTGGAAGGCGTGAGCAAGCGCTTCGGCGGCCTGCTCGCCCTCGGCGACGTGTCCTTCGCCGTGGAGCGGGGGGCCATCATGGGACTCATCGGCCCAAACGGCGCGGGAAAGACCACCATGTTCAACTGCGTGGCCGGCATCTACAAGCCGACCGAGGGCCGCATCCTGTTCGCCGCGGACGACGCGCAGCGGGACGTGGCCGGCAGGAAGCCCGAGCGCATGACCGCTTTGGGCGTGGCCCGCACCTTCCAGAACATCCGGCTTTTCGCGTCGCTGACCGTGCTCGACAACGTGCGCATCGGCCGCCATTGCCGCACGGCGGCCAACTTCTTCGGCGCGGTGCTGCGCACCAGGTCCCAGCGGGCCGAGGAGCGGCGCATCGTGGACGACGCCATGGAGTGCCTGGACTTCGTGGGCCTGGGCGAGGCCGCCCTGTCCCAGGCCTCGAGCCTTTCCTACGGCGACCAGCGCCGCCTGGAGATCGCCCGGGCCCTGGCCACCCAGCCCAGGCTCCTGCTCCTCGACGAACCGGCCGCCGGCATGAACCCGCGCGAGACCGAGGCCCTGGTGGACCTCATCCACGCCATCCTGGCCCGGGGCGTCACGGTGGTGCTCATCGAACACGACATGAAGCTCGTCATGCGCATCTGCAAGCACCTGGTGGTCCTCGACCACGGGGTCAAGATCGCCGACGGCACGCCGCAGGAGGTCCGGGCCAACCCCGACGTCATCGAAGCCTACCTCGGCAAGGGGGCGGCCCATGCTTGAGGTCCGGGACATCCATACCTTCTACGGCAACATCCAGGCGCTTCGGGGCTTGAGCCTTCGTATCGAGGCCGGGGAGATCGTCACCCTGATCGGGGCCAACGGCGCGGGCAAGACCACGACGCTCATGAGCATCTCGGGCGTCACGCCGCCGAAACAAGGATCGATCACTTTCCTGGGCCAGGAGGTCTCGCGCCTGTCCACGGAGCGCATCGTGTCGCTGGGCATCACGCAAGTGCCCGAGGGGCGCATGATCTTCCCCAGGCTCACGGTCAAGGAGAACCTGCTCATGGGCGGCTACCTGCGCCGGGACAAGGCCGGGGTGCGGGCCGACGAGGAGCGCGTCTACGAGCTCTTCCCGGTGCTGCGGGAGCGCCGCGCCCAGATGGGCGGCACGCTCTCCGGCGGCGAGCAGCAGATGCTGGCCATCGGCCGGGCGCTTCTGGCCCGGCCCAAGCTTTTGCTCCTCGACGAGCCGTCGCTCGGGCTTGCCCCGCTCGTGGTGGAGAATATTTTCGAGATCATCCAGCAGATCAACGCCGACGGCGTCACGGTCCTGCTGGTCGAACAGAACGCCCAGATGGCCTTGCAGATCGCCCATCGCGGCTATGTGCTGGAAACCGGGCGGCTCACCCTGGAAGGGCCGGCCAAGGATCTGCTCAACGACCCCAAGGTGCGCTCGGCCTATCTTGGCCTGGACTAGAAAAGATTCCCGAAACCAGGAGATTCGCGCAATGGAGAAAATCATCGAGACCGGGCTCACGTTCGACGACGTGCTGCTCTTGCCGAGCTACTCGGAGGTGCTCCCGGACGAAGCCGACGTCTCCTCGTGGCTGACCCCGGACATCAAGCTCAACATCCCCCTGGTCAGCGCCGCCATGGACACCGTCACCGAATCCCGCATGGCCATCTCCCTGGCCCGCAGCGGCGGGGTGGGGGTGGTGCACAAGAACATGACCATCGCCGAGCAGCGGCTCGAGGTGGAGAAGGTCAAGAAGTCCGAATCCGGCATGATCATCTCGCCCATCACCGTGCCGCCCGAGATGACCGTGGAACAGGCCCTGGTCGTCATGAGCGAGTACAGCATCTCCGGCCTGCCCGTGGTCGACGGCGACACCCTGGTCGGCATCGTCACCAACCGCGACGTGCGCTTCGTCAAGGACTCCGTGACCAAGGTCCGCGACGTCATGACCAGGGAGAACCTCAAGACCGTGCCCGTGGGCACCACCCTCGAGGAAGCCAAGCACCACCTGCACGCCAACCGCATCGAAAAGCTGCTGGTGGTCGACGCCGACAACAAGCTGCGCGGGCTCATCACCATCAAGGACATCGAAAAGATCCGCAAGTACCCCAATTCCTGCAAGGACGGCCATGGCCGGCTGCGCGTGGGCGCGGCCATCGGCGTGGGGGCCGACCGCGACGAACGGGCCGCTTCATTGCTTGACGCCGGGGCCGACTTCCTGGTCCTCGATTCCGCCCATGGCCATTCCCGCAACATCCTCGAGGCCATCCGGGCCATCAAGGCCAACCATCCGGACTGTCAGCTCGTGGCCGGCAACGTCGGCACCTACGAAGGGGCCAAGGCGCTCATCGACGCCGGGGCCGACGCGGTCAAGGTCGGCATCGGGCCGGGATCGATCTGCACCACCCGCGTGGTGGCGGGCGTGGGCGTGCCGCAGATCACGGCCATCATGGAGGCCTCCCGGGCCTGCCGCGAGGCCGGCAAGCGGCTCATCGCCGACGGCGGCGTCAAGTTTTCGGGCGACATCGTCAAGGCCATCGCCGCCGGCGGCGACACGGTCATGATGGGCGGGCTTTTCGCCGGCACCGAGGAGAGCCCGGGCGAGACCGTGCTCTACCAGGGCCGCACCTACAAGATATACCGCGGCATGGGCTCCATCGACGCCATGCGCGAGGGCAGCTCCGACCGCTACTTCCAGGAGAAGTCCAAAAAGCTCGTGCCCGAGGGCATCGTCGGCCGGGTGCCGTTCAAGGGCCCGGTCACGGAAAGCCTCTATCAGCTCGTCGGCGGCCTGCGCTCCGGCATGGGCTACTGCGGCTGCGCCACCATCGAGGACCTGCAGCTGCGCACCAGATTCGTGCGCATCTCGCCGGCCGGCCTTCGCGAAAGCCATGTCCACGACGTCATCATCACCAAGGAAGCCCCCAACTACCGCGTGGAGACCTACTAGCATGCCCGCCACAGACACCGTCGTCATCCTGGACTTCGGTTCCCAGTACACCCAGCTCATCGCCCGCCGCGTGCGCGAGGCCGGCGTGTACTCGGAAATCCATCCCTGCACCGTCACGGCCAAGGAAGTGGCGGCCATGGGCCCCAAGGCCGTGATCCTCTCCGGCGGCCCGTCGAGCGTCACCGACGCCGACGCCCCGCCTTTCGACCCGGCCGTGTTCGACCTGGGCCTGCCGACGCTTTGCATCTGCTACGGCATGCAGCTTCTGGCCCACACCCAGCCCGGCGGGGCCGTGGCCGCCTCCACGGACCGCGAATACGGCCGGGCGGAACTCACCCTCCAGGCCGACGTGCCCCTTTTCGCCGGGTTGCCCAACGGCGGCCCGCGCACGGTCTGGATGTCCCACGGCGACAAGGTCGTCGCGCCGCCGGACGGGTTCGTGGTGGCCGCGCGTACGAAGAACGTGGAAATCGCCGCCCTGGCCAACGTCTCGCGGCGCATCTACGCCCTGCAGTTCCACCCCGAGGTGGCCCACACCGAGGACGGCGAGCGCATCCTGCACAACTTCCTCTTCGGCGTGGCCGGGCTGACCGCCGGCTGGAGCATGGCCAGCTTCGTCGAGACGGAGCTCAGGGCGCTGCGCGACAAGGTCGGCGACGACGAGGTGGTCTGCGCCCTGTCCGGCGGCGTGGACTCCACGGTCGTGGCCGTGATGCTGCACAAGGCCATCGGCAAAAAGCTCCACTGCATCTTCGTGGACAACGGCCTGCTGCGCCTGGGCGAGGGCGAGGAGGTGGCCGCCTACCTGCGCGAGCACTTCGACCTGAACCTCCACTACATCCAGGCCTCCAAGCTCTTCCTGGACCGCCTGGCCGGCGTGACCGACCCGGAACAGAAGCGCAAGATCATCGGCACGACCTTCATCGAGGTCTTCGAAGCCGAGGCGGCGAAGCTCCCCAAGGTCAAGTACCTGGCCCAGGGCACGCTCTATCCCGACGTCATCGAATCCGTGTCCTTCAAGGGCCCCTCGGCGGTCATCAAGAGTCACCACAACGTGGGCGGGCTGCCCGAGCACATGAAGCTCGCGCTCATCGAGCCGCTGCGGGAACTTTTCAAGGACGAGGTGCGCAAGGTGGCGGTGGAGCTCGGCATGCCCGACTTCATCATCTGGCGGCATCCCTTCCCCGGTCCGGGCCTGGCCATCCGCATCATTGGAGAGGTCACCGAGGAACGGCTTGAGATTTTACGGCGAACGGATAAGATCGTGCAAAACGAACTCCTGGCCTCGGGCTGGTATCGCAAGGTCTGGCAGGGGTTCGCCGTGTTGTTGCCGCTCAAGACCGTGGGGGTCATGGGCGACGGGCGCACCTATGAGAACGTGGCCGCCATCCGGGTGGTGGACAGCCTGGACGCCATGACCGCCGACTGGTCCCGTCTGCCCTCGGAACTCGTGGCCGCCATGTCCAACCGCATCATCAACGAAGTCAAGGGCGTCAATCGCGTGGTGTTCGACGTGTCCTCCAAGCCGCCAAGCACCATCGAGTGGGAATAAGGCTCCCTGCGTAAAACCCGGCTGACGCTGGAAAAGAGCGAGTGAGAGTATGTTCGGCATCGGTTCCACGGAGCTTCTGGTCATCCTGGTGGTGGCCCTCATCGTCATCGGCCCCTCCAAGCTGCCGGACATCATGCGCACGCTCGGCAAGGGCATGGCGGAATTCCGGCGCATGAGCACGGACGTCAAATCCACCCTGGAAGCCGAGGTGGAGCGGGCCGACCGGGAGCAGCGCCAGGCCGAGGCCAAAAAGGACCTCTATCCCGAAAAGCCGGCCGAGCCGGCCGTCGCCGCGGCGACGCCGACGGCCGAGGCCAAGCCGGCCGCCGCGCCGGCGGGCAAGGACGCCCCCCAGGCCTGAGCCGGGAACGGGCGGGCAGGGCAGGGCGAAGGCGCATTCGGGCGCAAGCGACAGACCGAACGCCGCAAGGGCGGTCGGGGAGCGTCATGATCGAACGATTCGGGGCATACTCCCGGGAAACCGGCGAAACCCGCGTGGCCGTGGAAATCGGCCTCGACGGCTCGGGCGCGGCGTCCATCGACACCGGCTACGGCTTCGCCGACCACATGCTCAATCTGCTGGCCTTCTGGGCCGGCTTCGACCTCAAATTGACCTGCCGGGGCGACCTGGAGGTCGACGCCCACCATTCCCTGGAGGACGTGGCCATCTGCCTCGGCGAGGCCTTCCGCCAGGCACTCGGCGACCGGGCCGGCATCGCCCGGGTCGGCATGGCCAAGGTGCCCATGGACGAAGCGCTGTGCGAGGTGGTGATCGACCTGTCGGGCCGGGCCTATCTCGTCTACCGCGAGAACGTGCTGCCGCCGGTCATCGCCGGCGAGGAAAAGGACGTGTGGCGGGAGTTCTTCAAGTCCTTCTGTCACAGCGCCCGGGCCAACCTGCACATCCACTACGAATACGGACAAAACGGCCATCATCTGGTCGAAGCGGCCTTCAAGGCGTTGGGATTGGCCCTGCGCCGCGCCACGGCCGTGGAGGGAGCCAGGGTGCCGAGCACCAAGGGGAGCCTGGACTGATGCGAAACAAATCGTTGCTGCTTCTTGTCGTCGCCCTGGCGACGACCGCGTTCCTGTCGACGGGCTGCGTGCGCCGCACCGCTCCGACGGCGGCCAAGGCCCCCGCCGCCACGGGCGACGCCGCCACCTCGGCCGTGGCCTTCCTCGGCAAGACCTTCGTCGTGGCCCCCTTCACCATCCCGGCCACGGACGCCGACCTGTTCGCGGGCTACCTGCCGTCCTCGCGCCACGTGCCCGAGGTGGCGCCGGTGCACCTCGACGCCGCCCTGGCCGCGGACCTGGCCGGCTCCAAGCAGAACATCCTCCCGGCCCGCCTGGGCGCGGACTGCGCCCGCAGCGCCCCGCGCGGCGGCGAGTCCGGAAGGCTGGCCACCATGCGCTACTGGCAAAACGTGGGCAAGTGCGCCGGCGCGGACTTCGTGCTCGTGCCCCAGGTCATCGACTGGAGCGAGCGCGACGGCGGCGAGACCGGGGCCACCAGGCCGGCCAGCGTGGACCTGGCGCTCACCCTCATCGACACCCGCACCGGCGGCATCGTCAAGAAGTTCCACTTCGAGGAGACCCAGCAGGCCCTGGCCGACAACATCCTCGACGCCAAGAAGTTCGTCGCCAGAAACGGCCGCTGGCTCTCGGCCATCGAGCTGGCCCAGGAAGGCCTGCAAAAAGGCCTGGCGGAGCTCGGCCTGTGATCGTATTCCCGGCGGTGGACATCAAGGACGGCCAGTGCGTGCGCCTGAGGCAAGGCCTGGCCGACGAAGTGACGGTCTTCTCGCCCGATCCCGTGGCCATGGCCCGGCACTGGGCGGACCTCGGCGCGCTGTGGCTGCACATCGTCGACCTCGACGGCGCGTTCAGCGGCCTGCCGCGCAATTTCGAGCTGATCAAGAGCATCTGCGCCGGGGTCCCGATTCCGGTGCAGCTCGGCGGCGGCATCCGCGACGCGGCCACGGCCGCCGCCTACCTCGAAGCCGGCGTGCGCCGGCTCATCATCGGCACCCTGGCCCTGGCCGAGCCCGACGCCTTCGCCGCCATCTGCGCCGCCCATCCCGGCCGGGTGGGCGTGTCCCTGGACGCCGTGGACGGCCGGCTCAAGGTCAAGGGCTGGGTCGAGGACGCGGGGCTTACCGTCGAGGACGTGCTGCCCAAGCTCAAGAAGCAGGGCGCGGCGTTCGTCGTCTACACCGACATCAGCCGCGACGGCATGCAGACCGGCGTCAACACGGCGGCCCTAGAGCGTCTGCTGGCGCTCACGGACCTGCCCGTGGTCCTGGCCGGCGGCGTGGCCACGCTCTCCGATGTCGAAACCCTGTTCCCGTATTCCAAAAAAGGGCTCCAAGGCGTCATCACGGGCCGGGCCATCTACGCCGGAACGCTCGATTTCGGCCAGGCCATGGCCTACATCGCCAGCCAGTCCGAGGAGGTCGCATGACTACCATGACCGTCGGCGGCATGCACTGCCAGAAATGCGTCGCCGCTGTGACCAAGGCCCTGTCGGAAGTGCCCGGACTCTCCAACGTCAGCGTCGACCTGGAAAAGGGCCAAGCCCGCTTCGACGGCGAAGCCCCGGTGGACGCCATCAAGGCGGCCGTGGACAAGATCGGCTTTATCCCCGGTCCGATCAAATAGCCGGATGCGCCCGAACCTGATTGCAACCGGCCGTCGCGGGCTTCGCGGCGGCCGGTTTTTCTTGGCCACGTTTCTGCTCGCCTGTCTGCTCGCGCCGCGCCTCGCCCCGGCCGGCGGGGAGACGGTGCGCGTGGCCGGGGTCTTCGACGGCGACACCTGCCGCCTGGCCGACGGCCGTACCCTGCGCCTGGCCGGCATCGACGCCCCGGAGACGGCCCACGGCGACGCGCCGGCCCAGTACTACGCCGCGGCATCGGCCAAGGCCCTCGAAGCCCTGGTCGCCGGCCGGGAGGCGCGGCTCGTTCGCCAGGGAAACGGCGACGACCGGTTCGGCCGTGTCCTCGGCGACCTCGTCCTGCCCGACGGGACCTCCGTGGCCGAACGTTTGGTCGCAAGCGGCGCGGCCTTCGTCTTCTGGCACCGCGACCTCGACGCCGCCCTCGTCACGCGCCTGTTGGCCGCCCAGGACCGGGCCATGGCCGGCGGCAGGGGATTGTGGCCGCGCCTCCTGGCGCTTGCGCCGCCGCCGAAACCCTTTGTGGGCAATGCCGCCTCGCGGCGTTTCCACGACGCCGCCTGTCCTCATGCCCGGGCCGTGAACCCGCGCAACCGGGTTTTGCTACCCGATCTGCGCGCCGCCTTCGCGGCCGGCTACGCCCCGGCTCGGGAGTGCACGCCCTGGCCGCCGGCCGGTTCGTGAAGCGGCCGACTCCCGGCCTGAAACGGATAAACCTTGACGCGGCGGCTTTTTTGGACCATCCCTAGTCGTCGCAAGAGCCCTTGCGGTTCGCCCCCACCGGAGACCCAGCGGTTTCTGTCGCGACGGGGGCCGGACGTAAAAAACCATCTGGAGGCCGCATGTTCTTTCCGAGCCTGGCGCATGCCATGGGCGCCGCCCCCGGCGGCGATGCGGGAGGCAATCCCATCACCGCGTTTCTGCCGCTGATCCTGATGTTCGCCATCTTCTATTTTCTGCTCATCCGCCCCCAGCAGAAGAAGGCCAAACAACACAAGGAATACCTGTCCGCCCTCAAGCGCGGCGACTACATCCTCACGGGCGGCGGCATCTACGGCCGCATCATGGAAGTGCACGGCGACAAGCTCACCGTGGAGATCGCCAAGGACCTCAATATCGAGATCAACCGCAATTACGTCTCCGGCCCCGGCGATGCCGCCGCCGCACCGGCCAAGGCCGAGCCCAAGGCCAAGACCAAGGATAAGGAATAACCGCATCGGGCGCGAAACGGCCCGATGCACGGCGAAGGGCTGCCCCGGCAGTCCTTCGTTTTGATGTTTCCCCGACGAAAGCCTCCCAAGGAGAGCCCCGTCCATGTCTGGAAATCTGCGCTGGCGACTGGCCGTCATCCTCCTCGTGGCCTTTTTGGGCCTTATCTACATGCTGCCTTCCCTGGGGACGGTCAAGCAGAGCTTTCTCGGCAAATTCCTGCCCGACGACGTCATTAACCTGGGTCTCGACCTCAAGGGCGGCATCCACCTGACGCTTGGCGTCGACGTGGACAAGGCCCTGGCCAACTCCCTGTCCCAGATGGGCCGCGACATCCGCGACCAGGCCAAGGAAGAGGGCATCTCCGTGCTGCGGCCCCAGTCGAGCCCCGACGGCAAGCGCCTGGAGCTCGTGCTGGCAAGCCCCGACAAGCGGCAGGCCTTCGACGACCTGCTGTCCCGCCATTTCAGCGTCCTCGCCGTAAACGGCGTGGACAGCGTGCAGGACGGCAAGTTCCTCTACAGGTTGTCCTTCACGGCGCGCTACGCCGCCGAGCAGGCGCGCCTCACCGTGGACCAGGCCGTCAAGACCATCCGCAACCGCATCGACGAATTCGGCGTGGCCGAGCCGGACATCCGCAAGCAGGCCGACAACCGCATTCAGATCCAGTTGCCGGGCCTGCACGATCCCGAACGGGCCATCAAGCTCATCGGCAAGACCGCCCACCTGGAATTCAAGGTCGTGGACGACAACGCCGACCTGGACAAGGCCCAGAAGGGCATCCTTCCGCCCGGGGACGAACTCTCGGTGCTGCGCCACCGCAACCCCGACGGCTCCTACCTCGAACGCCCCATCGTGTTGCGCGCCGACGCGGTCATGACCGGCGAGAACATCGCCGACGCCCGGGCCAACTTTGACAACACCAACCGGGCCTACGTCGGCCTGTCCTTCACCCCGAGCGGCGCGCGCCAGTTCGAGCGCGTCACCGGCGAGAACGTCAAAAAGCGCCTGGCCATCGTCCTGGACGGCAAGGTCTATTCCGCGCCCACCATCCAGGAGAAGATCAGCGGCGGCCGGGCCAGCATCACCGGCAACTTCTCCACCGAGGAAGCCCGCGACTTGGCCATCGTGCTGCGCGCCGGCGCCTTGCCCGCTCCGGTCAACATCCTGGAGCAGCGCAGCGTCGGGCCTTCCCTGGGGCAGGAATCCATCGAGAAGGGCGTCTATTCCGCCCTGGTCGGCGGCGTCATCGTCATCGCCTTCATGATCGTCTACTACGGCGTGGCCGGGGCCGTGGCCGACCTGGCGCTGCTTTTCAACCTGGTGCTCATCGTGGCCGGCCTGGCCGGCTTCGGCGCGACGCTCACCTTGCCTGGCATCGCGGGCATCATCCTCACCATCGGCATGGCCGTGGACGCCAACGTCATCATCTTCGAACGCATCCGCGAGGAACTCCGCCTGGGGCTTTCGGCCCGCTCCTCGGTGGACATCGGCTACAGCCGGGCCACGCTGACCATCCTCGACGCCAACGTCACCACGATCATCGCCGCCATGGTGCTCTACCAGTTCGGCACGGGACCCATCCGCGGCTTCGCCGTGACGCTCATCCTCGGCATCGTGGCCTCCATGTTCACAGCCATCTTCTTCACCCGGTTCCTGTTCGACCTGTGGCTGTCCAGGCGGCCTGCCGACGCGGGCATTCACATCTGATCCGAAGGCCCCCGCAAGGGGGCCTTTTCACTTCCGTTTGACCGATCTTCCCGCCATCCGTACAGTGCGCGTGGTTTTTCCCGCGAGGTGATTTCGTGCCAAGGCGCGCCCTTTTCCCCCTTCGGCCCTGGCTGCTGGCCCTGGCCCTGCTGCTCGTCCCGGCCTGCCTCGGCACGGCCCGGGCCGGCGATCGCCCCTTCACCATCGACGACATGCTGCGTGTGTCCATGATCGACGAGGTGCGCCTCGCCGGCGACGGCAGCCGCGTCGCCTTCACCGTCACCCGGGTCGAATCCGACGAACTGCGTTCGCGCATCCATGTGGCCGAGGCCGGAAAGGGCCTTTCCCGGCCCGTCACCCCGGAGAGCGAGCAGTGCGAGAAGCCTCGACTGTCCGGCGATGGCGCGCGCCTGGCCTATCTCGTCCAGGGCGACGACGAGACGGATCTGGTTCTGGCCCGCGCCGACGGCGGACAGCCCAAAAAGCTGCTCCACGGCCGCTTCGACATTTTGGACATGGCCTTCACCCCGGACGGCAAGGCCCTCTTTCTGGCCATGACCGCCCAGCCGAAAAGCCCGGGTCCCCGGCTCGACGGCTGCGACGCCGAGGTGGAGATCCTCGACGCCTACGAAGGCGCCACCGGCCTGTACCAGCTGTCCCTGGCCGGACACGCCGCCCCGCGCGCCCTGGTCACGGACCGGGAAGTGGGGGGCTTCGCCGTCTCTCCCGACGGCCGGCGCGTCGCCTACGAGACCGTGCCGCCGGACACGCCTCCGCGGGGCCGTCGCGGGGCCGCCGTGCCGGGCGGGCCGGCCGGGCGCGACGCCGCCCAGAGCGACATCGCCCTGGTCGACCTGGCCACGGGCAAGAGCATTCTTCTGGCCGCGACCGAGGATTCCGAGACTTCGCCGCAATTTTCCCCGGATGGCGCGCTGGTCGCCTACGTGGCCACCCAGGCCCCGGGGTTTTATTTCAACGCCGCCCGGGTCATGGTCGTGCCGGCTTCCGGCGGCGCTCCGCGGGCCCTGGCCCAAACCCCCAACGCCCGGCCCGAACTGCTGGGGTTTTCCGCCACGGGCGACGCCGTCTACGTGCGCGAGGCCTCGGGCACCGGGGCGGTCATCCTGGCCCTGCCCGTGGGCGGCGGCCCGGCGCGCCCGGTCTCGGACACGCCCCACGTCGTGGTCCAGGCCGAGTTGTCCACTTCCGCCAAGGCCTTGGCCCTGGTGCTGACCGACAGCGACCTGCCGCCCGAGGTCTACCTGACCGCCGCCGGCCGGTTCGAACCCCGGCCCGTGTCCGCCATCAACAAGGCCTTCACCGGCCTGCGCCTGGGCAAGACCGAGGTGGTGCGCTGGCGCGCCCCGGACGGCGTCGAAATCGAGGGGCTCTACACCCATCCGGTCGCCCCGGGCAGCGATCCGCCGCCGCTTCTGGTGGAGCTGCACGGCGGCCCGGCCGTGTCCGCCGACCGGCAGTACCTCGGCGCGCTCAACTACTATCCCCTGGCCGTTTTCTGCGAGCGCGGCTACGCGCTTTTTCAGCCCAACGTCCGGGGTTCGGACGGCTACGGGGCCGACTTCCGCCGGGCCAGCCTCGGCGACTGGGGCGGGAAGGACTTCGCCGATCTGCAAAGCGGCCTCGACGCCCTCGTCGCCCGCAAGCTCGCCGACCCCGAGCGCCTGGGCGTCATGGGCTGGAGCTACGGCGGCTATCTGGCCGCCTGGGCCATCGGCCACACCAACCGCTTCAAGGCCGCCTCCATCGGCGCGGGCATCACCAACCTCGTCAGCCAGAGCGGCAGCATGGACCTGCCGGACTTCATCCCGCTCTATTTCGGCGGCGAGGCCTACGAGCGCTTCGACCTCCTCTTCGACCGCTCGCCGCTCAAGTACGCGGCCGCCATCAAGACGCCCACTCTTTTTCAGCACGGCGTGGCCGACGAGCGCGTGCCTTTCACCCAGTCCCTCGAACTCTACACCGCGCTCTCGCGCCTGGGCGTGACTACGCGCCTGGCCGCCTATCCCCGCAGCGGCCACGACGTCACCGAGCCGGCGCTCATCCGCGACCTCATGACCCGAAACCTCGACTGGTTCACCCGGTTCGTGCCCGCCGGCCAGGGCGCGTCCGGAGCCCTGGCCGGGAGCCCGCCGTCTCCGGAACAGGACCGGTCCGGCTCATAGGGCGCGTCCATGGACCGCCGCCGGGGAGCATGCCGCCTTGTCCGCCTTCTTCTCCGGCTGAGTTTCGTCGTCCTTGTCGCCGTGCCCTCCCTGGCGGCGGCCGCGGACGATTCCCGCTGGACGACCGGCGTCACCGCCCGGTCCCTGGGTTTTCGCGACATGCGCGAACCCTTGAGCTTCACCCCGTCCGCCCCCTTCATCGCCCAGCGCCCCGGCTGGAGCCGCGACTGGTCCGAGGAGCGGCTCTATGCCTTCGCGCGCTACGCTCTCGTCGACACGGACGCCTTGACCCTGGCCCCGGGCTTTCACCTGGGAACGTCCGTGGGTCGCTTCACGGCCAGGAACCGGGAGCAGGGTTACTACGAATCCTGGGAGACGCGGCCGGCCTTGCTTTGGGGACCTTCCCTGGACCTGGTGCTGCGCCGGAGCAGGGCAGGGGGGCTGTACTTCCTGGCGCGCTACGAGCTCTTCCTCGCCGCCGCGGCCGAGGCAGGGGAGCAGGTGCGCGCCGCCTCGGGCACGGCCACGCCGCCGTCGGCGCGCGACGCCTTCTTCTCCTGGACCAGCCACGAGGTCACCGCCGCCGTGGGCTACGACTGGGGCAAGGTCGCCTTTGCGGCCGGGTTGACCTTCACCGCCTTTCGCCTGGACAAGCGCCTGACTCACCACGTCGACCCGGCCGCGGCCACGGGCAACGCCCTGGCCGCCATCCTGGCCCTCGACACGCAGGCCAGCCGCTACGGCTACGAGCCGCGATCCCTGATCGCTCCCTTCCTGTCCGCCACCTTCCGTCCCCTTGGCCGCTGGTCCCTGGAAGCGAGCTTGCGGCCCGCCGCCCAGCCCGACGCCGCCTTGACCCTGTCCGTGGGCTTCTGACGAAATTTTCATATTTCATTGTCGGGTATTTTGTTTGTTGCCAATGATTGTCATAGAGTGATACGAAGTGTGCATTGTTGTTACTTTGGGCGTTTGAAACACAAATTTTTCCGCCGGTTCTTGCCGGCGGCGTCGCAAGGAGGCTTCATGACCCACGCCATCCGCACGCTGTGCATCTCCCTGACCGCCGTCCTCTGGGCCGGCCCGGCCCTGGCCCATTTCGGCATGGTCATCCCTTCCCAGGACGTGGTGACGGACAAGGACAAGGCCAAGGTGGACGTCGTGGTCTCCTTTTCCCATCCCATGGAAGGCAACGGCATGGACATGGCCAAGCCCAAGAGTTTCGGCGTGGTCGAAGCCGGCAGGAAGGCCGACCTGACCGGGACGCTCAAGCCGGCCAAGGTCATGGACCACGCCGCCTGGAGCGCGCAGTACGTGTTCAAGCGCCCGGGCGTGTCCACGTTCTTCGTGGTTCCCGAGCCGTATTTCGAGCCGGCCGAGGACAAGTTCATCGAGCATTTGACCAAGGTCGTGGTGCCGTCCTTCGGCGAGGAGGAGGGTTGGGACGAGCCGGTGGGCCTTGCCGCCGAGATCGTGCCCCTGACCCGGCCCTTCGGCAACTACGTGGGCAACGTCTTCACCGGCAAGGTGCTCGTGGACGGCAAGCCCGCGGCCGGGGTCACGGTGGAGGTGGAGTACTACAACAAGGACAAGGCCTACGAGGCCCCCAACGAATACATGACGACGCAGGCGGTCAAGACCGACGCCGAGGGCGTCTTCAGCTACGCCGTGCCCTTTGCCGGCTGGTGGGGCTTCGCCGCCCTGACCGAGGCCCCGGAGACCATCGAAAAGGACGGCGCGGCCAAGAAGGTCGAGCGCGGAGCCGTGCTCTGGGCCAAGTTCCTTGAGCCCAAGCGCAAGAAGAAGTAAGGCCATGGGGTTGCGGCGGAAGCGGCGCGGGCCGTTTCCGCCGCATAGTCCGGGAAAGGCGGAGCGCATGCATATTTCCGAAGGAGTGCTGTCCGGGCCGGTGCTGGCCGGCGGCTGGGCGCTGGCGGCCGGGGGCGTGGCCCTGGGCCTGCGCCGCCTGGATTACGACCGCATCATGACCGTGGCCATCCTCTCGGCCGCGTTTTTCGTGGCCTCGCTCATCCATGTGCCCATCGGGCCGGCGAGCGTCCACCTCATCCTGAACGGCCTGCTCGGCGTGGTGCTCGGGCCGGCCGCCTTTCCGGCCATCTGCATCGCCCTGCTGCTGCAGGCGCTGCTTTTCCAGTTCGGCGGGCTGGTCGTCCTGGGCGTCAACACCGTGGACATGGCCCTGCCGGCGGTCCTGTGCTTCCTGGTCTTCGGGCCGCTTTTGCGGGCCGGGGGCAAGGCCCGGGTCGTGGGGGCGTTTTGCTGCGGCTTTTTCGCCGTGCTCGGCGCGGGCGGGCTCACCGCCCTGGCCCTGGCCCTGTCGGGCGAGGCGTTTACGGCCACGGCCAAGCTCATCCTCACGGCGCATATTCCCATCATGCTGATCGAAGGCGTGCTGACCGCCATGGTGGTGGGGTTTCTGGCCAAGGTACGCCCCGAGATGCTGTCCCCGGGACTTTCCGGGTAGGGTTTTCCCAGGAGCCTTCCATGACCACACGATGCCGGTGCGGCTTCTTCCTGGCCGCCTGCCTGCTGTGCCTGGCGACGGCGCGCGATGCCGCCGCCCACCGGGTCAACGTCTTCGCCTACGTCGAGGGCGACACGGTTCATGTGGAATGCAGCTACAGCCGTTCGGACCGGGTGCGCTTCGGCGACATCGACGTGCAAAACGCCGCCGACGGCAAGAGCTACCTGACCGGCAAGACCGACGAGAAGGGCGATTTCTCCTTCAGCGTGCCCCCGGCGGCCCGGGCGGCCAAGGCCGACCTGCGCATACTGCTGCGGGCCGGCGAAGGCCACCGGAACGACTGGACCGTGAAGTACGACGAATACGCCATGGCCGCCCCCGCCGCCCGGGCGACGCTGGCCGACGCCGCGCCCGTGGCCGCCCAGGCGACGCCCAAGGCCGCCCCAACGACGGCCACACAGGCGACACCGGTCGCCGTGCCCTCGGTCGCCCCTGCCGCGGCCGCGTCCATGGACACGGCCGCCTTCAAGGCCTTGCTGGAGACCACCGTGGAGGGGGCGGTGGAAAAAAAGATCGCCCCTATCCGCAAGATGCTGCTGGACGACAAGGAGAAGGGACCGGGCGCGGCGGAAATTTTCGGGGGCATCGGCTGGCTGGTCGGCATCGCCGGCATCGCCGCCTATGCCAAGAGCCGCAAATCCGGCAGGGGCGCATGATCGACGAGCCCCTTTCCCAGGGGGCGAGCCTGGTGCATCGGCGCGATCCCCGGTTTCGGCTCATCGCCTGCTTGCTGCTTTCCCTGGCCGCCGCCCTGGCCGTCGGCCCGGCCGCGCCGCTTCTTGTCCTTGGCGCGGGGCTGGTCCTTACGCTACTGGCCCGGCTGCCCCCGGGCCTGGTGCTGCGGCGCTTCGTCGCGGTCAACGCCTTCGTGGCCTTCCTGTGGCTGGCGCTGCCCCTGACCACGCCGGGCACGCCCGTCACCGCCTCGTTTCACGGCCTGGCCGCCACCCGGGAGGGCGTCGTCCTGGCCACGCTCATCACGCTCAAGGCCAACGCGGTCTTTTTCTGCGTCCTGTCGCTTCTGGCCACCATCCCGGCCCCGGCCCTGGGCGGGGCGATGCGGGCCGTGGGCGTGCCTGACAAGTTTGCCTTCCTTTTCCTTTTCACCTACCGCTACCTGCACGTCATCAGCGACGAATACGGCCGGCTGGCCACGGCGGCGCGGCTTCGGGGCTTCGTCCCGGCCACCTCGACCCATGCCTACCGCACCTATGCCGCGTTGGTGGCCATGGTGCTCGTGCGCGCCTACGACCGGTCGCGCCGGGTCTACCAGGCCATGGTGCTTCGGGGCTTCGCCGGGCGGTTCGTCAGCCTGGACGGCTTCGCCGCCGACCGGGGCGACGTCGCCTTCCTCATCGTCGCCCTGGCCGTGGCCGTTGCCGGCGGGGCGCTGGAAATCGTCTCCTGGAGGGGACATGTCTGAACCGCTCTTGGCCCTTTCCGGAGTGTGCTTCACCTATCCCGGCACGGCCAGACCCGTGCTCGACGCCCTGGACTTCACCTTTGGCCCGGATGAGCGCGTCGGGCTTTTCGGCCCGAACGGCTCGGGCAAGACCACGCTGTTGCACGTGATGATGGGGCTTTTGCGCCCCGATGCCGGGGCAGTGCGCTTCAAGGGCAGTCCCGCCGTCACGGAAAAGGATTTCCGGGCCGTACGGCGGGGCATCGGGCTTTTGCTGCAAAACGCCGACGACCAGATCATCTACCCCACGGTCCTCGACGACGTGGCCTTCGGGCCGCTCAACTGCGGTCTGTCTCCGCGCCAGGCCAGGGACAAGGCCGAGGCGACCCTGTCGCTGCTGGGGCTGTCCGGCTTCGGCCCCAGGCTCACCCACAGGCTTTCCGGCGGGGAAAAAAAACTCGTCTCCCTGGCCGGAGTGCTGGCCATGGACCCCGAGGCCCTGTTCCTGGACGAGCCCACCAACGGCCTGGACCCGGACACGCGCGAGCGCATCGTGGCCATCCTGGAAAACCTCGGCAAGCCGCTCATCGTCATTTCCCACGACTGGGACTTCCTGGTCCAGGTCACGGGCGTCTATTACAGCATCGAGCAGGGGAAGCTGCTGCACGACCCGGATTTCGTGCTCCACCGCCACGTCCACGGCCATCCCCTGGGCGACCGCCACCACCACCATCACGACTGATTTTTTGCACAAAAAAAGACGCCGTCCCCGTGGACGGCGTCTGAAAAAATCCATTTTTCCCCTATCGGGGAGGTCCAGGAGGGGGTCACCCCCTCCTGGCCGCCGGAGGCATTCTTCTTTTTTCTTCTCTCTCCCGGCGTCTAATCCAGGCCGAGCTGAGAGAGCAGGTCGTCCACGTCGCCCTGCTGGACCTTGCTTTGCGGTCCCTTGAGTGCCGACACCTTCTGCTTGGCCTCGGTTTCGAGGACCTTGATGTCCTTTTCCGGCTCCTCGGCCCAGGCCTTCATCTGCAGGCCCGTGGACAGGTAGAGGTCGAGGACGATCTGCTCGACCTTTTTGATGGCCTCGATGATGCGCTTGATGCGCTGGCCGGTGAGGTCCTGGAAGCTCAGCGTGGTCATGATGCGCATGAGGTCGTCGCCGAGCGCCGCGTTGGATTCGCGAAGTCTGGCCACGGCTTCGGGCGCGGCCTGTCCTTGCTCCAGGGCGTCGAGGTCGCCCGTGGCGCGGGCCTGCAGGTCCATGTGCTTCTCGACGATATCCATGATGTCGGTGGTGGCCGACTCCGTGGTCTGGAGGATCTTGTCGAGCTGCTGCGCGGCTTCCTGGAACAGCTGGTCGGTCTGCTGCCGGTCGCCTTGCGGGATGTGTTCGCCGTCGTGCTTGGCGGCCTTGTTGATTTCCTTGTAGATGTCCTGGAGGCCCTGGCGCATTTCCTGGTTCAGGCGCTGGTGAAACTCGCTCTCCAGAAGGGTGCGGGTGAGGGTCTTGGCCACTTCCCGTTCGATGGTGGCGCTGATGCTGTCGCGCAGGTCCGGGACCACCTCGTGCAGGATCTTTTCCAGCAGCCGTTCAACCAGTTCGTTGTCGTTGACCATACAGCGTCAGTCCCATTTTTTGCCGCGCAGGTCGTCGCGCTGGCTTTGAAAGACGAATTGCACGATGCTTTCCAGGTCGCGTTCGCGGATGCGGGTGAAGTCCAGGGCGTATTCCGTCGAGCCGTCCTCGCGGACTTCCTGCCGGATGATGCGGCCGACCGCGCCGGCCATGCGCAGGGGAAAGCGGGACAGGTCGATGACCGTCTCCACATACTGTTCCAGAGCCAGTTCCGTCGACGTGGTGAAGCGGATGCCCGCACCGCTGATCTCGACGATGCTCACGGCCACGGGGAAGTCGGCGGACAGCTCGTCGCGGCTTTGCATGGAAAGCAGCATGTCGAGCTTGGTGTTGATGGAGCACAGCAGGCTGAAAAGCCCCTCGCTCATGCCGGCCTCGCGGGCGTCGTGGGGGCAGAGTCCCTGGCTGCCGGGATAGGGGGTCTCCCGGTAGACCTGCATGTCGTCGGGCCCCGGCAAGAGGCGCAGACGCCCGGTCAGGCGCGTGGGGATGCGCATGAAGGCGCGTTTCTCTTCCACGGGACCCTCCTTGGGCGTCCTTACATGACGCCGTTTTCCAGCAGGACGTCCATGGCCGCCACCGGGCACACCTTGGTGCACATGCCGCAGGCCGAGCAGGCCTCGTCGTCGAACTCCACGAAACGGGTCGTGATGTTGAGCGACAGGGCCCTGGTCGGGCAAAGGGCCGTGCACATGCCGCAGTGGATGCAGCAGGCGTCGTCGCGGGAGATGCGCTGCGCGGCCGGGGCCACGCCGATGCCCTGGTCCCGGAGGTAGGCCAGGCCGGCCTCGAAGGCCTCGGCCGGGCCGGACAGCTCCAGGGTCATCTGGCCCTCGTGGCGCGGGGTGATCTGGGCCTTGAGGATGCTGAAGTCCAGGCCGTAGACCCGGGCCAGATCGCAGACCACGGGCTTGTTCGAGCTTTCGGGCGGAAAGGTCAGGTAGACGACCTTGCGCAGTTTCTTTTCTTGTGCGGCTTGCATGGAATCGAGGGCTCCTTGCGGCGCTACTTGGGCATCATGGTCTTGGCCCGGGCGGCGAAGGCGGAATCGGGGTACTTGTCGATGACTTCCTTAAACGACAGCTTGGCCGCGCCGGCGTTGCCGAGCTTGGAGAAGGCCACGCCGCGTTTGAAGAGCGAGTCGGCGTGCTTGGCGCTCTTGGGGTACTTCTCGATCACTTCCTGGTAGGACAGGGCGGCGTTGGCGAAGTCGCCGAGCTGGAAGTAGCACTCGCCCATCCAGAAAAGCGCGTTGGGCATGAGCGGGCTCGTCTTGAAGTTGCGGCTGAACTCCTGGAAGATGCCGAGCGCCTCCTGGTACTGCTTGGCATTGAAGCTGGCCAGGCCCTTGGCGTAGACGGCGTCGGCCGGATTCTGGGGCGCGGCCGCCGGCTGGGCGGCGGGCTGGGGTTGGGCCGGGGCCTGGGCCGTCGGCGCGGCATAGCCCGTGGCGTTGTAGGGCGGAATCTCCGTCTCGTCGTCGGGACCGGCCCCGCCGGGCGCGGCCTGGGAACCGTAGCCGCCCTGCGCTCCATAGCCGGTCTGCTGCTGGGCATAGCCGCCCTGGGCCTGGCCGTAGCCGGCCTGCTGCTGTTGCCCGTAGCCGCCGGCTTGGGGCTGGGCGTAGCCGGTCTGCGGTTGGCCGTAACCGGCCTGGGCCTGGCCGTAGCCGGCCTGGGGAGCGGCGGCGGACGGGGCGGCCGCCGCCGGGGCCGCGCCTTGGCCGCCCAGGTCGATGGCCAACTGGGAGGCCATGCGGTTGACGTTGCCTTCGAGCCGGGCCACGCGGCCGGCCAGTTCGGGATCGTTCTTGTTGGCCTGGACCTGCTGCGACAGTTCCTCGACCTTGGCGTTTAAGCGCCTGACTTCGCCCTTGGTGTTTTCCAGCTCGGCCCACATGTCGGCCGGGGTATTGAGCGGAGCGGGCGTCTTGGGGGCCGGCGCGCAGCCGCCGAGAACGGCGGCCAGAGCGGCGGCCAGGACGGCCGTGTTGCGGGATCGGGTCTTCATGACGGCTTACGACCTCGTTTGCGTCCCCAGATCAGATAGGCCAGCCCTCCCAAGAGCGGCACGAAAATGGCCAGGAGGAACCAGCACATCCTCTCCAGGTGGGATGGAAACTCGCGGTGGAAACTTTGCCATATCGCGATGTAATTGGGAAGGATCGCCACGATCAAAAGACCGGCCAGCAGGGCGATCTGGCCGGGGCTCAAGGGCGGCATGTCGGGCAGGATCGGCATGGAATGACCTCTTGGCGAAAGGCGGCCCTGGGGCCGGTTATTTGTCCGGAGTCGGACGGCGCATGCGGTAAAAGGCCACGAGCAGGCCGAGCGAACCGAGGAAGATGGCGATGTCCGCCACGTTAAACGCCGGCCAATGGTAGCTTTTCCAGTAGAAGTCCAGGAAGTCCACGACCTCGCCCGTCCGTATGCGGTCGATGAGGTTGCCGATGGCCCCACCGAGGATGGAGCCCAGGGAGGCGATGAGCAGCGTGTCGGCCTGGCGCGCCATGCGCAGCAGATGGATGATGATGAGCACGGCCAGCGCCGTGGCCGCGAAGAAGAAATAGGTCTGCCACTGGATGTCGGAGCGGTTGAGGAAGCCGAAGGCCGCGCCGCGGTTGAGCACGTAGACGATGTTGAAGAAGTCCGGGATGACCGGGCGGGTGGTGTAGAGCACCATGTGATGCTGGATCCAGGCCTTGGCGGCCTGGTCGAGCGCCACCAGCAGCACGGCCAGGGGAAGGGCGATCCGGAAGCTGCGGCGCATGTCTAGATTCCTTCCGCCTCGAGCACGGCGGCGCAGCGCGGGCACAGGTCCGGGAACCGCTCCGATGCGCCGATGTCCTCGCTGTAGAGCCAGCAGCGGGCGCATTTTTCGCCCTTGGCCCGGGCCACGCCGACGAAAGCGCCGGGCACGGCCTCGCAGGCCACGGCCTCGCCAGGCGCGTCGGCCGCCTTGGACAATTCCACCTTGGAGACGATAAACACCTCGCGCAGGTCCATGCCCAGGGAAGAGACGGCGGCTAGGGCCTCGTCCGGCAGGTACAGGGTCACGGCCGTTTCCAGGGAATGGCCCACCTCGCCGGCCTTGCGGCGTGGCTCGATGGCTCGGGTCGCCTCGCCGCGAAGGGCGGCCACCAGGTCCAGCCGCTCTCTGGTCTCCGGATCGAGACTCCAGGAGGCGGCGTCGAGGGCCGGCAGGCTGAAGACCGAGACGCCTTCGCCGCGCTGGCAGGCCGGCGTGTGGCGGAAGACCTCTTCGGCGGTGAAGGAAAGGATGGGGGCCATCTGTCGCATGAGCACGATAAGGACGCGCCACAGGGCCGACTGGGCCGAGCGGCGCTCCGGGCTGTCCGTGGCCGAAACGTACAGGCGGTCCTTCAGGATATCGAGGTAAAACGCCGACAAATCCGTGACGCACAGGTTGTGCAGGGCGTGGAAGACCTTGTGGAACTCGTAGGCGGCGTAGGCCTCGTCCATGCGGGCCGATTCCCGGGCGGCCGTGTCCAGGGCGTAGCGGTCGAGGGGCAGCATGTCCGCCGGGGCCACGTCGTGCCTGGCCGGATCGAAGTCCGACAGGTTGCCCAGGAGGAACCGGCAGGTGTTGCGGATGCGGCGGTAGGCCTCGACCAGCCGGGAGAGGATCTCGTCTGAGATGCGGATGTCGTCGCGGTAGTCCACGGCCGACGTCCACAGGCGCAGGATCTCCGCGCCGTGCTTGTCGATGATCTCTTGGGGCTCCATGCCGTTGCCAAGCGACTTCGACATCTTGCGACCCTCGCCGTCCACCACGTAGCCGTGGGTGAGGACCTGGCGGTAGGGGGCGACGCCGCGCGTGCCGAGGGCGGCCAGGAGCGAGCTGTGGAACCAGCCCCGGTGCTGGTCCGAGCCCTCCAGGTACATGTCGGCCGGGAAGGCCAGTTCCGGGCGCTTTTCGAGCACGGCGGCGAAGCTCGTGCCCGAGTCGAACCAGACGTCGAGGATGTCCGTCTCCTTGCGCCAGTGCGTGCCGCCGCAGGAGGGGCAGGTCAGGCCCGCGGGCACGATGTCGGCCAGTTCGGCCTCGAACCAGTAGTCGCAGCCGCGTTCGTGACCGGCGAACTTCTCGGCCACGGAGCGCATCCAGGCGGCGTCGTTGTAGGCCGTGTCGCAGGACTCGCAGATGAGCGCCAGGATGGGCACGCCCCAGGTGCGCTGGCGCGAGATGCACCAGTCCGGCCGGCCGGCGATCATGTTGTGGATGCGTTCCTTGCCCCAGGCCGGAATCCATTCCACGTCCCGGTCGATGGCGGCCAGGGCGCGTCCGCGCAGGTCGCCCGCCTCCATGGAAATGAACCACTGGGTGGTGGCCCGGAAGATGACCGGCTCCTTGCAGCGCCAGCAGTGGGGGTAGGAGTGGCGGATCTTGCGCTCTGCCAGCAGGTGCCCGACTTCCTTGAGCTTGTCGATGACCTTGGGGTTGGCTTCCCAGACGGTGAGCCCGGCGAAGTAGGGCACCACGTCCAGGAACCGGCCGGCGTCGTCCAGGGGCGAGAGGATGTCCAGGCCGTGGCGCAGGCCGGTTTCGTAGTCCTCGCGGCCGTGGCCCGGCGCGGTGTGCACCAGGCCCGTGCCGGCGTCGAGGGTCACGTAATCGGCGGTGACGATGGGCGAGGGACGGTCGTAGAAGGGATGGCGGGCGGTGAGCCCCGCCAGGGCCGCGCCCTTGGCCTCGGCCAGGACCGTGGCCTCTTCCCAGCCGAACATCCCGCGCACGCTCTCGAGGAGCTCCCGGGCCAGGACGTACTGCCCGTCGCCGGCGGCGACCAGGGCGTAGTCGAATTCCGGATGGGCGGCCACGGCCATGTTGTCCGGCAGGGTCCAGGGCGTGGTGGTCCAGATGACGGCGTAGGCCCGGGCCGGATCGGCCATGGGGAAGACATCCTTGAGCTTGGGGTCGGTCAGGGGAAAGCGCACGAAGACCGAGGGCGAGGTCTCGTCGGCGTATTCCACCTCGGCCTCGGCCAGGGCGGTTTGGCAGGACAGGCACCAGTGGATGGGCTTCTTGCCCCGGTAGACCGAGCCCTTTTCCACGAAGTCGCACAGGGCCAGGGCCGTGGCCGCCTCGTAGGAGGGGCGCATGGTGAGGTAGGGGTCGTCCCAGTCGCCGAACACGCCCAGCCGCTTGAATTCCTTGCGCTGGATGTCCACGAATTTGGCGGCGTAGTCCCGGCACAGGCGGCGCACGGTGACGGCGGGCAGGTTCTCCTTGCCCTTGGCCTTGAGTTCCTGGGACACCTTGTGCTCGATGGGCAGGCCATGGCAGTCCCAGCCCGGCACGTAGGGAGCCTGGTTTCCGGCCAGGTGGCGCGACTTGACGATAATGTCCTTGAGGATCTTGTTGAGGGCGTGCCCCATGTGCAGATGGCCGTTGGCGTAGGGGGGGCCGTCGTGGAGCACGTAGCGGGGGGCGGCCTCGCGCGCGGCGAGCATGCGGCGGTAGACGTCGTTGTCGGCCCAGAACTTGAGGGTTTCCGGTTCCTTTTCCTTGAGGTTGGCCTTCATGGGAAAGGTCGTCTGGGGCAGCTTGAGGGTCTTTTTATAGTCGGTGCTCATGGCGATGGGATTCCTTGGGCTTGTCCGGCCTGCGAGCGGGCGTGCGACGCCGGAGAAACCGCCTGTTTGAAACAAGGCGCGGGGGAAGTCAAG
>NZ_JARKOZ010000116.1 GCF_029978005.1 Solidesulfovibrio sp.
GGCCAGCACGCCCGGCCAAATTCCGCGACCACGAGCGCCAGCGGCGAAGCGCCGCATTTTAAGAGGGATCGGGTAAAACCTGGGCTGCCCTTCTCCCCCTTGAAGAGTTTTTCGGGGAAGGAGGGGGCGCGGGGGAGGGAAACCCCATTTTGCAAAAAGGGGGTTCCCTCCCCCGCCTTCTAGAAGGGGTTGATTTCCTGGGTGCGGGTGTAGTGCTGGTAGCCGACGTTGGCTCCCAGGCGCAGCCCCACGCCGAAGCGGATGGGGGCCAGGGTGATGTTGTCCGAGCGCTGGTAGTTCATGCCGAAGCCGCCGAGGACGTAGGCGCTGCCGTCCACGCCCGGGAAGCGCTGGAAGATTTCGTTGGGGTTGGTGGTGCCGTAGACCAGCGTGAAGACCTTGACCGCGTTGACGCCGAGGTCCAGGCCCAGCGACGGGCTTTGCCAGTAGACCTGCACGGGCTTTTGGCCCTTGAGGTACAGCGTGCCCGTGCCGTAGCGCAGCCCGACGACCAGCGCGCCGCCGGCCTCGTTGCCCTTGATGAAGCCCGTGGGTTGTCCGAGGTCGTGGAAGGACCGGGCCACCATTTCCGCCAGCCCGCGCGAGCCGCTTTCGAAAAAGCCCATGACTTCGCGGTTGACCTCGTCGCGGTTGTAGGTCTGTTGCCGGGTGGGCGGTGGCGGCGGCGGTGGCGGTGGCGGGGTGAAGTTGGTCTGTCCGTTGATGGGCGTGCCGCCGCCGGGGGGAGGTGGTGGCGGCGCATAGTCCTGGCCGCCCGGCGGCGGGGGTGCAGGCGTGTAGTCCTGACCGCCTGCCGGGGGCGGCGGCGGCGGGCCGGCGGGCTGTCCGTTGATGGGCGTGCCGCCGGGGGCGGGTTTGGGGGCCGGGCTCACGGGCACGGACGCGGGCGCGGGCGCGGCCGGTGTCGGCGCGGGCGTCACCTGGGCCGCGCCGGGCTGGGGAGCCGGCGCCGGGGCCGGGTCGGCCGGTGCGGCCGGCGGGGCCTGGGCCGGCTGGGGCGAAGCGGCGGGCGCGTCCTTGAGGCTGCGCTCCTTGAGCGTGGATTGGGCCTGGGCGGGCGGTCCCGAGACCAGGGACAACGCGAGGGCCAGAAGGCAGGTCACGGCGAGGCGTGTCATTGCGGTCCTCCGTCGATGCGGGCTGGGGTGAGGGACAACCGGGCGCGGATGGCCGGCAGCATGGCCGCCGCGATGGCCTCCCGCCCGGCATCGGTGTTATGGACGCCGTCGGCGGTGTAGGCCGGGGCGTTACGGTCGCACAGCGCGTCACGCAGGTTGACGAAGTAGGGTTTGCCGGCCAGCGCCCGTTCCAGGGCGGCGTAGACGGTCATGAAGTTCTGCCGCACGTGGGGGAAAGTCTTGCGCCCGAGGATGGTTTCCTTTTCCTTGGCCGCCACGTCCGCATCGAGCCCCGGGCAGGTCTCGACCCAGTAGAGCGGCTGGAGCACGAGCAGGAAGGACGCGCCCTCGGCGGCGCACAGCCGGGCGACGAAGTCGTAGCGCTTGACGGTCAGCTCCACGAAGCTGGCCAGTTCCGGGGAATCGGGCTCCACGGGCTTGGCGGTGTAGAGCAGCTTCTGGAGCAGTTCCCGGGTGAACGAGGCGAAGTAGGCGGCGTTTACGGGTTTGAGGATGCCGTAGCCGGATTTGTAGTAGCTCTCGATGACGCCCTGCACCCGTTCGCGGCCTTCGTGGGCGTAGGGGGTCTTCTGCACGGCGAAGTAGTTGGCGTCGTTGGCCCCGTCGTAGAAGACCACCAGGTTCGGCCGGATGGGGAATTCGATGAACTGCTTTTCCAGGTACTTGGATTCGAGCAGGGAATTGAAGGAATTGACTCCGAAGTTGAAGCAGTTGAAGGCGTAGGGTTTTTCCCGGGCGTTGAGATCCTTGGCCACCAGGCTCGGGATCGACAGGGGGTAGGGGGCGGAACTGGCCCGCATGGTGGAGCCGCCGAAGAACCAGATGACCTTGGACAGTTCCGGATGGTTGTCCACGTAGGTGGCGTGGGCCGTGGGCCAGACGCCGTTTTCCATGAGGAACAGGGAATAGGCGTCGTAGACGGCCTTGGGTCCTTCGCGCAGGTTGCCGTAGATGATCCAATTGGTGGTGGTGATCACGGCGAAGGACAGCGCCTCCAGGCACACCACGCCGATGACGGCCCATTTGAGGATTCGAAGCGTCGTCGCGAAGAAGCGTTTCACCGCGGGGGGGTCCTTTGTGGCGCGCGGGCGCTATTTGGGGATGCGCAGGGCCACGCCCTCGGACACGCGCTCGACCGTGGGCGCGCCGCGCAGCCTGGCCGTGGCGTCCGGGGCCATGTCGAGGACCACGCGGAACTTGTCCTGGTGCCTGCCCACGCGGACGTGGCGGATGAACGCGTCGCCCGTGTCGCTGGCCAGGGGGCCGCTGTAGTTCCAGGAACCGGCGATGTCGAGCACGATGCGGGG
>NZ_JARKOZ010000121.1 GCF_029978005.1 Solidesulfovibrio sp.
GCTGCTCGCCCTCGCGCACGATGCCGTACTGGTGCACGTGCGCGTCGTCCACGGCCAGCACCCTGGCCGTCACCTGCACCGCGTCCGGGGGCAGGCGGTCCGCGAAGCCCGTGGGCCAGTACCACAGCGCCAGGCAGCACACGGCCCCGGCCAGGGCGAACACGGCGTCGCGGCGCGCCCGGACGCGTCGCGACGGCGCGGTGGCGTCTTGCCTCGGCCAGGGACAGGCATCCCCTGGCATCGATTCCACACCTCAAACGTATTGTGGGGCCGGCCGCGCTCTCCGCGACCGACCCCACATCAAAAGTTCCCTTTGACGGGGTGGTCCAGGAGGGGCCCGAGGCCCCTCCTGGCCGCCGGAGGCATTTCTTCCTCAATTACTGGCCACGGCCTTCTGGCCGACCACGGCCATGAGCCTTTTGGCCAGGTCGGTGTTGTCGTAGTAGCCGGCGAAGGCCTGCGCTCCCGGCCCCATGGCCGAGGTGACCACGGGCACGCCGGTGTGGGAGTAGCTGGTCCAGGCCAGGCCGGCCTTGTTGTCCAGGATGTGGGTCAGCGCGATGGTCAGGGGTTCGTAGCCGCCGTAGGCCCGGTAGTCCATCTCGTCGCCCTTGTCCTTTTCGCCCTGCATGCTGCGGGCGAACGCCTCCTTGACGGCCACGAGCTCGAACTCCTTGAGGTACATGCCATGGGCGTCGGCCGGGGAGGTGTCGTCCTCGGTGGGCTTCGGCGCGGCCTTCATGGCTTCGAGGTCGGCTGCCGTGGGCACGGCGAGGCCGAAGCTCTCCTGGATCATGGGCGCGACGTCCTCGAACCTGGCGCTGCCGGCGTCGTGGGTCTTCTTGTATTCCTTGAGCGCGGCGGTGAACTTGAGGAACGACTCCTTCTGGTGCTTGAGGTAGTCGTAGTAGTTGCCGTAGCGGGTGCCGGCAAAGCCCAGGGTCAGGCCGCCGCATTCGTGGTCGCCGGTGACCACGACGAGCGTCTCGTCGGGGTGTTTCTCGGCGAAGGCGACGGCCTTGGCCACGGCGGCGTCGAAGGCCAGGGTGTCGTGGATGGAGGCGGCGGCGTCGTTGGCGTGGCAGGCCCAGTCGATCTTGCCGCCCTCGACCATGAAGAAGAAGCCTTTCGGGTTGTCCAGAAGCTCGATGCCCTTGGCGGTGTAGTCGGCCAGGGACAGCCCGGCCTTGTCGCCGTCCAGGGCGTAGGGCAGGGCCTTGTCGTGGTCGAGCTCGGGGTTGAGGGCCATGAGCTTCGTTCCGGGCTTGGCGTCCCGAACGGCCTGCGGGTCGCTGGTCACCTGGTAGCCGGCGGCCTTGATGACCTCCATGGCGTCGGCCTTCTCGCCTTCCTTTTTCGACTTCTTGCCGGCCGGGTCCTTGAAGCCGCCGCCGCCGAAGTAGTCGAAGCCGCTCTTGGCCACGTCCAGGGCGATCTCGTAATAATTGTTGCGGCTTTCCTGGTGCGAATAGAAGCAGGCCGGAGTGGCGTGGTCCAGGGAGACGCTCGAGACCACGCCGACCCTGCGGCCGCTGTCCCGGGCCATCTCGGCCATGGTGGGCACGGGCTTTTTGGCCCCGTCCACGCTGATGGCCCCGTTGTAGGTCTTGACGCCGGCGGCCAGGGCGGTGCCGGCCGCGCCGGAGTCGGTGATGATGGAATTGAGGGAATACGTGGTGGTCAGGCCCTGGGCGGGCATCCTGTTCATGGCCAGCTTGACGATGCCGGGCTCTTTTTTGCCTTCCCTGGCGGCCAGGAAGTATTCGGCGGCGCTGCGCTGGGCCATGGCCAGCCCGTCGCCGATGAAGAGAAAGACGTATTTGGGCGCGGGCCCGGAATCGGCGCGGGCCACGGCGGCGGCCAAGAACAGGGCGGCCAGCACGAGCCAGGCCACGCGGTTGATGGCGGCCGCGGCAAAGGGCGGCATGGCGTATCGGCGCATGGTGGGTGTTCCTCCGTTGACGGTTCTCGGCGACCGGGTAAACCCGCCCGTGTGACGCCCTCGTGGCGGGACCGTGGCGTTTGCCGGGCCGCGCCCGCTGGCCGGGCGGACGCTACAGGCGTACAAGGCGCGAAACGGTTTGTGAAGGAGCTGCCGGCCATCAACCGGAAGCCGCCATAGCGGGGCTTCGATCAGTCCCTTTGCGGTGGCCCGAAACACGCTGACGGCCACGGCGGCCTCAGCTGCGGAGCCGTGGCCGCGGGCGACATCATCGCGGACCTGTCCCGGGCCATGGACAGGGCCGGCATCGCCTGGGGACCCGGCGCGCCTACCATCGGCCCCGTTCGAGCAGGCCCCGTCGCAGCAGTTCCCGCTCCTTGTAGAGGTCGAAGTCGAAACAGGGGCTGCGCGGCCGCTCCTTGCGCTTGCGGGCCCGGAAGTAGACGACGCCGCCGACGACGACCGCGTCCACGAGGAAAATGACGAACAGCAGCCATGCTGTGGAAAGGCCGGACATGGTTTCCTCCTCCCGCCGATCTTGCTCCCGGGCCGAGGCGAAGCCTCCGGCCTGCGCCGGCCCCGGCCGGCGGCGTGACGATGCGCCCGAAACGGCGCGAAAAAGGCGCAAACAGGGCCGGGAGCGCAAGGCGCGGGGCCGGCGGTCGCGAGCATGCGCCGCCAGCCCCGCCGTGGCCGCCACGGCGGGAGAGGCGCGGGACGCAGCCCGGAAATGGCCGCCAAGGGCCGCTTCCGGTCCGTCCCGTCGGATGGGATCCTCCTCCCCGATTTCGTTATGCAGCCGGGGGCGGCGAGAAATAAATAGGTTTTCCCTGTGTTTGTGGCCACAGTAAACCACAGGAAACTGCAGGGAAGGCAAAACCGTCATCGGGGAGGGGCTTTACAGCCGTCGGCAGGTTTGTCACAGGAAAATTCTTTCAGAAACGTCAAAAACCGACGCGAGGCTCCATGGGCACCGCCTCGAAAACCGGCCGGCCGGCCAAGCTGCGCAACGCCGTTGCCGGCGAGCACCTGCGTCAGGCGCTCAAGGCGCTGGGCAAGACGTGGCGCAAGAACGTCAACGATCCCGACCACGTATTCAACTGGGACGCCTGGAAGGCCTGCGGCCTGCCGCGAAGCCCCACCACCATCGACGCGGACATGCGCCTGGGCGTGCCCGAGGAGCGCCTCGGAGCCTACGCCCAGTGCCTGGCCATCTCGCCGCGCACCCTGGTCTCGCCCGGCACGGACGTCCGCGCCGCCCTGGGCCTGGCCCGCCCGGCGCGCCATGCGGCCACGGCCGCGCCGGGGCTGGGGCTCGGGCCGACGTTCACGGAAGACTATCTCGGCTACAACGCCCCGGCGGCCATGCGCCGGCTTTTCGACCTCGTGGCCGGCGTCTACCGCATCCGCTACGTCCTCTCCATCACCGAAGACGTGCACGCCTGCGCCTTCTGGTTCGCGGCCGCGGAAAACCACCGTCTCCTGGGGCACGGATTCTTCGTCCGCTTCGGCCTGGACAACTTCTTCCGGGCCAGCACCTTTCGGTGGCACAACAACCTGCACACCCTCTATCTGTGCGACAACCAGAAGGAACTCGGCCACCTCCTGTTCGTCGACCCCCTGCGCCACAACCTCGTGGCCAGGCGTTCCCCTTTCTGGTTGCGCGGCCACGGCGTCACGGACAGCGGCCTGGCCGACAATGCGCCCGTGGCCATGACGTTTCGCATGGACCGGTTGGAAACGCCGCCCGGGCTTTCCCCGGGAGACCTGTGGGACCGGGAATGCGAGGCGGTGCGCCGCCGGCCGTGCTTCGCCTCGGACGAGCCGGAGCACGCGGCGCTGCGGGCGGCCGTGACCGCGCCGGAACATCCCTCTTGAGCCGTCGGGCTTTGCCTG
Source organism: Solidesulfovibrio sp. (assembly GCF_029978005.1). Classification (GTDB taxonomy): domain Bacteria; phylum Desulfobacterota; class Desulfovibrionia; order Desulfovibrionales; family Desulfovibrionaceae; genus Solidesulfovibrio. The sequence goes on from NZ_JARKOZ010000121.1 coordinate 3,839, forward strand.
GCGGCCAAAGATGCTTATGACAACGGATCGGCGATCCACCGCCGGTCACGGCACCCTTTCCCTGGAGGACGCATGAAGCGCCTGTTTTGCCTGCTTGTCGTCGCCTGCCTGGCGATGCTCTCCGCCGCCCCGGCCCTGGCCGTGGAGGCGTCCGAAGCCCCGGGGGCCAAGCCCCTGGCCGTGGGCAGCGCCTTCCCCGACGTGACCCTGGTCGGGGAACTCTCGCCCGAGGCGGCGGCCTCTCTCGGGCTCGCCCCCGGTCCGGCGCGCGCCTCCCTCAACAGCCTGCGCCCGGAAGTCCTCGTGTTCGAGGTGTTCAGCATGTACTGCCCGTTCTGCCAGAAGGACGCCCCCTCGGTGAACGCGCTAAACGAGCTCGTCGCCAAGCGCGGCCTGTCCAACCGGATCGCGGTCATAGGCGTCGGCGCGGGCAACTCCGCCACCGAGGTGGAGGTCTTCCGCAAGACCTTCGCCGTGCCGTTCCCGCTTTTCGCCGACCCCGACTTCGCCGTGCACGGCCAGGTGGGGAAGGTGGGCACGCCGTTTTTCTACGTGCTCAAGAAAAAGCCCGATGGCGGCTATGTGGTCGCCGGCGCAAGCCTTGGCGTCATGGATTCGCCGGCGGAGTTCCTGTCGCGGATCACGCGGGCGGCGGGCATCTGAGTCGATGTTTTTTTGGTGCGCCCGTCTTGATTTGGAAAACGATTCTCCATAAGCTGCGTGGACAGCAGAGGGTACGGGGATGACCACAACCTGGATCGGGACCGCGCTGGCGGTTTTCTTGTGCGTGGCGCCGGCGTTTGCTTCGCATACGCCGAGCGAGAGCCTGATCGACAACGTCTGTCCGGTCGGGCCGCTGCCGCCGACGGACAGCAAGCTGGCCGTGGCCGTGGGCCAGCCCATGCCCGATTTCGACCTCCCGGCCGTGGGCGGCAGTCATGTTCGGCTGTCGGACTACCTGGGCAAGAAGAACCTGGTCTTGTCCTTCGTGCCGGCGGCCTGGACGCCGGTGTGCTCGGGCCAGTGGCCGGGCTACAACATCGCGCGCCAAGTCTTCGAGGACAACGACGCGGCGCTGATCGGCATCTCGGCGGACAACATCCCCACGCTCTACGCCTGGACGAAGCAGATGGGCTCGCTCTGGTTCCCCGTGGCCTCGGACTTCTGGCCCCACGGCGATCTGGCCAAAAAGCTCGGCATCCTGCGCGGCGACGGCACCATCGAACGGGCGCTTTTTGTGGTGGACAAACAAGGCGTGATCCGATTCATTGACGTCCATGACATCAACACGCGCCCGGACCTTGGCGAACTGATCCAGGCCATGGAGCGCGTGCACGAGGGGCAATGACGCATCGCCGCGAGGCGGCGGCAACGGCACAGCAAGGAGCAGCACCATGCCCGATGCATCGCTTCCACGCCATTACGAACGCCTGACCCGCAATTACCCCCGTTTCATGGCCGCCCTGGAATCCGTGGCCGTCGCCGCCCGCGAGGCCGGTCCCCTGCAGGAGAAGGTCCTGCATCTGGTGCAGATGGGCGCGGCGGCGGCGCGCGCCATGGAGACCGGCGTGGCCAGCCATGCCCGACGAGCCGCCCGGGCCGGCGCGACGCCGGCGGAAATCAGCCAGGCCCTGCTGGCGCTGACGCCGACCATCGGCTTTCCCGCCGTGGCGGCGGCGCTCAAGTGGGCCGAGAAGAACATCGACGAGTAGACAAGTGCGGCGACCTTTCAGGAAGAGGCCGTGTTGGCAAGGTAAACAGGACTTGAAAGCAACAGTGCCCTCGAAATGCGCGAATGTGGAGGTTGTGCATGAAACCGCTCAAGGGATCGAAGACCGAAAAGAACATCCTGACCGCCTTTTCCGGCGAGTCCCAGGCCAGGAACCGCTACACCTACTTCGCCTCCAAGGCGAAAAAAGAAGGCTACGAACAGATTTCGGCCATTTTCACCGAAACCGCCGACCAGGAGAAGGAGCACGCCAAGCGGCTGTTCAAGTACCTGGAGGGCGGCGAGGTGGAGATCACGGCCGCCTTTCCGGCCGGCGTGATCGGCGACACCGTGGCCAACCTGCGCGAGGCCGCCGGCGGCGAGGCCTATGAAGAGGACGACATGTATCCGTCCTTCGCCACCGTGGCCAAGGAGGAGGGCTACCCCGAGGTGGCCGCCACCTTCGAGCACATCGCCAAGGCCGAGGGCTTCCACAAGCGCCGCTACGCCAAGCTGGCGGACAACATCGAGGCGGGGCTGGTGTTCAAGCGGCCGTCCAAGATCCTGTGGCGCTGCCGCAACTGCGGCTACCCCATGGAAAGCGACCACGCTCCGGACAAGTGCCCGGCCTGCGAGCATCCGCAAGCCTATTTCGAGATCGCGCCCGAGAACTGGTAGATCCTGCCTTCATCCGGACCGCGCCGCCAGCGGGCGCGGTCCGGTTTCATACGGCCGCCGCTTCCGCCAAGCGCGGCCTTCCCCGCCGTTGCCGCCGTCTGATTCCCTCGATCCGGTTCCTTCGGCGTTCCGCGTCCGGCCGTCTCAGGGCGTCGGCGTCTCGCCGGCCGCCCGGCGTCGCTGGTCCGCCTCTTCGCGCAGCCGAGCCAGGATCTCGTCGTAGCCTTCCGGCCGGTGGGGCCGCAGGCAGGGCGTGCAGTCCTTGACGCCGTGGCGCGTCTCGTGGTCGCCGCCGCAGTCCTTCAGGAAATAGAGCGGACAGAAGCAGAACAGGCAGTTGAAGGCGGTCGGGTCGGCCCCGGCATGGCAGGGGAAGTAGCGGCAGGCGGTGTTGGCGAAATAGCGGTGGCTGGCGTCCATGACGGCTCCTCGGGGCTTGTGGGCACGGGGCTTGCAATCCCTCTTTCGCCCTAGATCGACCACGAAACACCGGGAAGCCCCATGGCCATACAGACCACCTCCAACGCCGCCGGCGACGTCTTCAAGAAAGCGGCCTCCCTTGCCCCCGGCACCAGCCGGACCGGCAAGGATTCCCGTGTTTTCGCGACCATGCTCAAAAGCGGCTACGGAATCAACGGGGAGGTGGGCAAGTCCGCCGGCAAGGCCATCCCCCGCGAAAACATGATCACGGGCCTGGAGATGCTCTCCTCGGGCTCGGGCACGGACCAGGACGCGGCCATGGCCATGCTCGGCTACGACACCGGAGCCAAGGGTTTGACGCAGGGACAGGGGGGCCTGGACAAGTTCCAGGGCAACGCCCTGGCCACCCTGTCGCGCCTGGCCATGGAGCAGGCGGCCACCGACAGCGGCTCGTCGCGGGCCGAGCCGGCCAGGGCCCCGACCGTGGCCGGCGGCGGCTACAGCGTGCGTCAGGCCGTTGACAAGTCCGCGGTGCGCATGGCCGTGAGCCCGGGCGCCCGCCATCCCGACGACCTCGGCCACCTCGACCGGGTCGCCGGAGCCGGCGCTTCGGGCGGGTTCACCAAGCGCGAGGAGGAGCTCCTGCTCGCCGCCGCCGGCGCGGAGAACATCCTGGCCGAGACCGGCCGCGTCGAGGCGGCCAAGGCCGAGGCCGCGGCCACGCGCAAGGTGCTGCCCTCCACCATCCAGCACAAGGCCGGAAGCCTGAGCGCCCAGTACGAATCCAACAGCGAGATCGACTACATCGGCTACGACAGCCGCGGCGGCACCTCCTACGGCCAGTACCAGATCGCGGCCAAGACCGGCACCATGGACTATTTCATCCGGTTCCTGGAGGACAAGGCCCCGGACCTGGCCGGCCGCCTCAAGGCCGCCGGCCCGGCCGACACCGGTGGCCGGACCGGGCGCATGCCCGCCGTGTGGAAGGACATCGCCGCCGCCGATCCCAAGCGCTTCGAGGCCCTGCAGCACGAATTCATCCGTTCCAACAACTACGCCCCGGCGGCCAAGAGCATCGTGCTGACCACGGGCGTGGACGTGACCAAGCGCTCCTACGCCCTGCGCGAGGTGCTGTGGAGCACGGCCGTGCAGCACGGCCCCTACGGCGCGGAGCGCATCTTCTCCCAGGCCATCGAGAAGGCCGAGAACTCCACCGGTCGCCAGGATTTTGACAGGGCGGTCATCGAGGAAGTCTACCGTCTGCGCGGCCAGAAGTTCTTCCGCCACAACAAGCGGGTGCGCGAGGCGGTCCAGTCGCGCTTCCGCGACGAGAAGACCACGGCCATCGCCCTGCTCGACGGCGCTCCCGCGTAGGCAGGGGGAAGGTGGCCACGGGGGGGAAGCCTCCGGCGGCCAAGGGGCCGCGGTCCCTTGGAACCCCGGGAAGGTTCCCCGGTCTGTTCCCAGGGACGGCCGCTTCCCCGGCGGACGGAGCCGTCGCAAAAACCTTCCTCGCCCTGGCGCTTGGGCGCGGCCCATGCCGGCCTTGCCCCGTAACCCCGCCCTTTCCCGGGGCGACGCAGGCGGGGCGGGCGATTTCTTTTTCTCACTTCCCGACTTTGCCCCGCAACCGCTTTTCATGTAGGGGGGAGGCATGAACAGCCGAGGCGCCCCGTGACGGGGCAGGGTTGCGCCGAAGCCGCGCGCCTGGACGAGCGCCTAAGCGCGCTGACGCGCTGCTTCGCCCTGTCGCGCCTGGTGACGGAATCCCTGGAGCTCTCCGAGGTCCTGGAGCGCATCATGACCACCTCGCGCCAGGCGCTGCGGGCCGAGGCGGCGAGCCTGCTCCTGGTGGACGAGGCCCCGGGACCGGACCAGGGCGAGCTGGTCTTCACCGTGGCCCAGGGGCCGGCCTGCCGGGATCTGCGGGCCGGCTTCCGCCTGGCCCCGGGCGAGGGCGTGGCCGGCTGGGTGGCGCAGCGGGCCGAACCCGTGCTCCTGGTCGACGTCTACGCCGACCCCCGCTTCAACCCCGAGGTGGACCGGCTCACGGGCTACCGCACCCGGACCATGGCCTGCGTGCCGCTGCTCTACCGGGGCCGGGTCATCGGCGTGGCCCAGTGCATCAACAAGGAAGACGGCGGGGCCTTCACCGCCGACGACATCGAGATGTTTTCGCTCCTGGCCGCCCAGGCCGCCGTGGCCATCGTCAACGCCCGGCTGCACGGCGAGGCCCTGGCCAAGCAGCGCATGGACTTCGACATGGAGCTGGCGGCCGGGGTGCAACAGAGCCTTTTGCCGCGCGGCGCACCGTCCGTGCCCGGGTTCGACGTGGCCGGGGTGAGCCTGTCCTGCGACGCCACGGGCGGGGATTACTACGATTTTCTGCGCCCCGGCGGCGGGGAGGAAAACGGCGACGTGCTGCTCGCCGCCGTCGGCGACGTGACCGGCCACGGCATCCAGGCCGCCCTGCTCATGACCACGGTGCGCGCCTTTTTGCGGGCGCGCCTGCTCGCTCCGGGCCAGCCGGCGGACATCGTCTCCGACGTCAACCGGCTGCTCGCCGACGACACGGGCGACAGCGGCCGGTTCATGACCCTTTTCCTGCTGGAGCTCGACGGCGCGCGCCGGGCGGCGCGCTACGTCCGGGCCGGCCACGATCCGGCCCTGCTCTACGATCCCGGCGCGGACGCCTTCACGGAACTGGCCGGCCGGGGCATTCCGCTCGGCATCGACGCCGACTGGCGGTATGAGAACTACATGGTGCCATGGCTGCCGGACGGGGCGATCCTCGTGCTCGGCACAGACGGCATATGGGAAGCGCGCGGGCCGGGCGGCGACATGTACGGCAAGGACCGGCTGCGCCGGGCCGTGCGCGCCGCCGCGTCCGCCGACGCTGCGGGCGTGGCCCGGGCCGTGCTGGACGATCTGGCGGCATTTCTGGACGGCGGGCCGCGCCATGACGACGTGACCCTGGTCGTGGTCAAGGCGTCGGCGGCCGCCGGCGAAAAGGAGGTTGCATGACTTACGGGAAAATGCTGGCGCTGGCCCTGGCGCTGGGGCTCGCCCTTGGCGGCTGCAGCAAGGAGGACCCCCAGGCCTTCGACAAGGTCGATCACAACAAGGACGGCAAGGTCATCTTCGAGGAACTCATCGTGGTCTTTCCCGACCTGACGGTGGAGGAGTTCCTGGCTGCCGACGCCGACCGCAACGGCGCCCTGGACGCCAAGGAATACCAGCGCCTGCGCGAGGCCCGGGCCGCCGGCAAGAAGCTCGACGCCAGCTCGACGCCGCCCGCGCCGACCGAACCAGCCAAGGTCCCGGAACCGGCCAAGGCCCCCGAGGCGGTCAAGCCCGCCGAACCGGTCAAGGCTCCCGAGCCGGCCATGCCGGCGGAGCCCGCCGCGCCGGCCAAGGCTCCGGAAGCCGCCGCGCCCGCCGCCCCGGCCGCGCCCGCCGCCGCTACGGCCCAGCCGACGCCGCCGGCCGAGGCCGAGGAGACCGTGGAAGTGGTGTCCGTCGCGCCCGAGCAGGCCGCCGCGCCCGCCAGGCAGACCTACACCGTGGCCCGGGGCGATACGCTCTCGCGCATCGCCAAGAAGTTCGGCATCACGCCCAAGGACCTCATGGCCGCCAACAACATGAAAAACGCCGACCACCTGGAGGCCGGGGCCGAGATCGTCATTCCGGGCAAGGACGGCGCGTCCGTCGCGCCGGCGAAGGCCACGCCGCCGGCCGTGGCCGAGCTGGTGACCGGCTTTTTCGAGAAGAGCGGAAAAGGCGACGTCAACGGCCTGCTCGACTACTATGGCGAGACCGTGGACTATTACAAGAAAGGCAAGAGCGGCAAGGACATCGTGCGCCAGGACAAGGCGGATTACTTCCAGCGCTGGCCCGAGCGCAGCTACACGGCCAAGCCCGCGCAGGTGGAAACGTTGCCCGGCGGCGACCTGCGCGTCACGGTTCCGACGAACTTCACCGTCAAAAAGGGCGACAAGGCCGTCCACGGCCAGGCGAAGTTCACCTTCCTGCTGCGCCCGGCCGGCTCCGGCTACCGCATCGTGGGGGAGCAGAGCGTGGTGACGGAAAGGAAGTGACCCCGGACGGGGCATGCGATCACGGGTAACAAGCCGGAAGGCCCCGCCTTCCGGCTTTTCTCGCCAAACGGTCCGGGACGGCGGCAGGTTTTTCCCGGCACCATTCTTGCTTGTTTCATGGCGGCCACAGGAGGGCGTCATGGACATCACCACCAGCTACGACAGCCTGACCAATCTGCTCAACATCACCCAGGGCACGACCGCGGGCATCGCCACGGGATCGGCTTCCGGCAACACGACCACCACCAGCGACACGTCTTCTTCCAGCAAGTCCGACACCGCCACCTGGTCGAGTATCGCCAAGGCCCTGTCCGAGAGCGATTCGGAATACGTCAGTCCCATCCTGCAGCTCAAAAGCCAGAACGAGGCCCTGCAGCAGCAGTTGACCCAGACCCTGGCCAGCAAGTTCGAGGAAGCGGGCATCGACACCAGCCAGACCATCACCCTCAAGCAGGACAGCGACGGCAAGGTCGTGGTCGCCAACGACCATCCGGACAAGGAGGCCATCGAGTCGCTGTTCGCCGACAACGACGTGCTCACCCAGGCGTTCTCGCTCCTGGCCCAGAACAGCGCCTCGCTCAAGAACATGACGGTGAGTCAGGCCAACGCGCGGATACGCACGAGCGGCTACGCCGCCTACCTCAATCAGCTCAACAGCGACGCCGGGGCCGGTGACTTCGCCATGAGCCTGCTCGGCGATTCCGTGGCCACCTCCTTCAGTTGATGCCGTGTCGTCGAAATTCGTGAGAACGAACTTCGACCACCACGTGTAGTGCTCGTTAGCGCCGCTGAAAATGCTCCCCTGTTTTCAGCGATCGCCACGCCGGTCTTCCATCCCCTTTCACTTCATCCTTCGGCCACGAGCCAGGTCAGTTCGCCTTGTCCCGGGCGCACCAGCGACGCCGGCACGGCCGGATCGGGCGCGTCGGCCAGGGCCTTGGCCAGGGCCTGCTCCCTTCCCTTGGTCGCGGTCAGGAAAAGCACCCGGCGCGCCGCGTTAAGAAGCGGCAGCGTGAAGGTCAGGCGCGGCACGCGCGGCTCGACCAACGTCGGGGCGGGCACGGCCGCGACCAGGCGCTCCCTTTCCGTCAGGGCCGGACTGCCCGGGAAAAGCGAGGCCGTATGCCCGTCCGGGCCCATGCCGAGCAGGATCAGGTCGAAGCGGGGGATCTCGTGCGGGCCGGCGCCCAGGACCTCGCGGATCTCGGCCTCGTAGGTCTCGGCGGCCAGGGCGGCCGGGCGCACCTCCACGGGCATGGGCCGGATGTTGCCCACGGGCACGGGCGTGGGGGTAAAAAGGATGGGCGCGACCGTGCCGAAGGTGTTGCGCCGGTCGGCCACGGGCACGAGGCGCTCGTCGCCGAAGAAGAAGAGCGTGGCCTCGAAGGGCGCGCCGTAGCCCTCCCGGGCCATGGCGGCGTAAAGCGCCAGGGGCGACGAGCCGCCCGAGAGGGCCACGGCGAAGCGGCCGCGCCGGGCCACGGCCTCGTGGGCGGCCTCGCGGACCGCCTGCAAGGCCGCCACGGTCAGGGCGGCCGCGTCGGAGAAGCGTCGGATGTCCCTGGTCATGGCGTCAGCCCATGGGCCTTCAGCAGCTTGCCCGCCTCCTGCGGTCCCCAGGAGCCGGCCTTGTAGAGGAAGAGCCGCCTGGGGTCGGGATCGCCCAGCATGGGGGCCAGGAACCTCCAGCACAGCTCCACCCCGTCCTGGCGCCAGAAAAGCGTCTGGTCGCCGAGCATGCAGTCCAGCAGCACCTTGGCGTAGGCCGGGAGTTGCGGCCCCTCGTAGCCCTGGTAGTAGTTGAAGTTCATGGTCACCGAGCGCAGGCACATGGGACCCGGGGCCTTGGCCTGGAAGGTCAGGCTCACCTGCTCGTCGGGCTGGATGCGCAGCATCAGCCGGTTGGCCTGGATATGGTCGCCGAAGATGTCCCGGAACATGGAGAAGGGCACGGGCTTGAACTGCACGGCGATCTCCGTGCGCTTCTCGGGCAGGCGCTTTCCCGAGATCATGTAGAACGGCACGCCCTGCCAGCGCCAGTTGTCCAGGTAGACCTTCATGGCGGCGAAGGTGGGGGTGAGCGAATCGCCGGGCACGCCCTCCTCGTCGAGATAGGCCGGAGCCCTGGCGCCGTCGTAGACGCCCGAGGCGTACTGGCCGAGCACCAGATTCTCGGCCAGGTCGGTCCGGGTGAAGGGGCGCAGCGCCCGGAACACCTTGGTTTTCTCGTCGCGCACCAGTTCCGCCTCGAAAAGCGAGGGCGGCTCGATGGCGCAAAGCGAAAGCAGCTGCATCATGTGGTTCTGGAACATGTCGCGCAGCACGCCGAAGTGGTCGTAGTAGGAGGCCCGGTGCTCGACGCCGATGGCCTCGGCGGCCAGGATGCTCACGTAATCCACGTAGCGCCGGTTCCACACCGGCTCGAAGATGGCGTTGGCGAAGCGCAGCATGAGGATGTTCTGCACGGTCTCCTTGGCCAGGTAGTGATCGATGCGGAAGATCTGGTGTTCGGAGAACCGGGTGTGCAGGGCCTGCTCCAGGACCTGCGCCGTGGGCAGGTCGCGGCCGAAAGGCTTCTCGATGACCAGGCGGGCGTGGCCTTTGCCCTCGTCGGCCAGGCCGGCCATGGCCAGGTTGACGGCGATGGCCTCGTAGGCCGTGGGCGGCACGGCCAGGTAGAAGACGCGGTCGCCGCCGAGGTTCTCGCGCTCGGCCAGGGCGTCCAGGAAGCCGGCCAGCTCCGTGAACGAAGCCGGTTCGTCGTAGTGGACGCGCTGGTAGGTCAGGCGCGGGGCCAGGGCCTCCCAGACCTCGGGCGCGACCCCGCCGTGGGCGTCCAGGGCGTCGCGCATGCGCTGGCGGAAGGTCTCGTCGTCAAGCGCGGTGCGGCTGGCCCCGACGATGGCGAAGCGCTCGGGCATGTTGCCCCCGGCGTAGAGCGCGGCCAGGGCCGGCATGAGCATGCGGCCGGCCAGGTCGCCCGTGACGCCGAAGATGACGAAGGTGACCGGGGCCTCCACGGCGTCGAAGCGGCAGGCGGCGTCCGGGGTGGGGTTCTTCGGGCGGCCGAGCACCACCTCGGCCAGGGCCGGGCTTTGGGCGTCCGCCATCAGCCTTCCCTCCTTTTCACGGCGTGGCCGCCGAACTGGTTGCGCAGGGCGGCCAGCACCCGGTCCTGGAAGGAGTTGTCCTGGCGCGAACGGAAGCGCTCGAAAAGCGACATGGTGATGACCGGCGCGGACACGGCCGTCTCCACGGCGGCGGCCACCGTCCAGCGACCCTCGCCGGAGTCGTCCACGTAGGGCTTGAGGCTCTCCAGGCGCGGGTCCTCGGTGAAGGCGCGCTGGGCCAGCTCCAGCAGCCAGGACCGGACCACCGAGCCGTGGTTCCACAAATCGCAGATGGCCGGGAAGTCGAGCTTGTCCCCGAACTGGGAGGCGGCCAGGATCTCGAAGCCCTCGGCGTAGGCCTGCATCATGCCGTACTCGATGCCGTTGTGGACCATCTTGGTGAAATGCCCCGAGCCGATGGGGCCGGTGTGCAGGTTGCCGCCCGGGCCGGTCAGCACGTCCAGAGCGGGTTGAAGGGGGGCGACCACCTCGGGTTCGCCGCCTATCATGATGCAGTAGCCCTCGGCCAGGCCCCAGATGCCGCCGCTGACGCCGGCGTCGCAGTAGCGGATGCCCAGTTTGCCGGCGGCCTCGTGGCGGCGCTGGTCGTCGCGGTACATGGTGTTGCCGCCGTCGATGATGGTGTCGCCGGGGGAGAGCAGGGGCAAAAGCTCGTCGATGTGCTCGTCGGTGGCCGCGCCGGCCGGGAGCATGAGCCAGACCAGGCGCGGCGCGGGCAGCGCCGCCACCAGGGCGGCGAGGGTCTCGGCCGCGCTGGCAGTTTTCCCTTCCTCGGCTGCGAAGTCCTTGGCCTTTTGCACCGTGCGATTGTAGGCCACGACCTCGATGCCGCCCCTGACCAGGCGCCGGGCCATGTTGAGCCCCATGCGACCGAGGCCGATCATGCCGATTTTCATGACGTTTCTCCGCGAGATGTTGGGCCCTTGCGGGCGGTTCGGGCGCGACGGGCGCGCGCCAGGGCGACGGCTTTTTTGGCCGCCAGGGGGAACAGGCCAAGCAGCGCGAAGGACACGAGAAGCGCCGGGGAGACGATGCCGGCCAGGGAATCCAGCCGGCCGAGCTGGGCCCCGGCGTTGACGTACACGGCCGTGCCCGGGAGCATGCCGACCTGGGACACGGCGTAGAAGGTTGTAAGCGGCAGGGCGGTCAGCCCCATGGCCGCGTTGACCACGAAGAAGGGGAAAAGCGGGATCAGGCGCAGCGTGAAGAGGTAGAAGGCCCCCTCGCGGCGGATGCCCTCGTCGATGGCCTTGAGCTTGCCGGTCAGCCGCCGGGCGATGGCCTGGCGAAAGAGCGTGCGGGCCAGGGCGCAGGCGGCCGTGGCCCCGATGGTGCTGGCGAAGGACACGACGACAAGGGTCAGCCAAAAGCCGAAGAGCGCCCCACCGGCCAGGGTCAGCACCGTGGCCCCGGGCAGGCTCAGGGCGGCCACGAGGACGTAGAGGACGAAATAGCCGGCCAGGAAACGCCCCGGCGCGGCGGCGTAGGCGGCGGCCAGGGCCTCGCGCGATTCCTTGAGAAAGGAGAGCGTCAGGTACTTGTCCAGACCGAAGCCGAAAAAGGCGGCCGCCAGGGCCAGGACCAGGGCCAGGAGCAGGATTTTTCCGATGCCGCCGCGCGTCATGCGCACGCCTCCTTCAGGAAAAACGCGTGATGTAGGCGTCCACGTCGAATTTGCGACGGCAGCCCCGTTCGTTCATGTAGCGCACCTGGCCGAATACGGGCCGCTCGGCCCAGGGCCGGTCATGGAGCCCGCCCACGGACCAGAGCACCCCGACCAGGCCGCTGGGGTTCCGGCCGTCCAGGGCGTAGCGGTCGTTGAGGTCAAGCGCCGTGGCCAGGGCCTGGCGCGGCGTGGGCGACCATTCGAGGATCTTTTTCGCCCAGTACATGCGCATGTAGCCGTGCAGCCGCCCGGTGCGGGTCAGCTGGCGCTCGGCGGCGTTCCACAGGGCGCTGTGCGTGGCCGCCGCCTCGAAGGCCTGCGGGGAATAGACGTAGGGCCTTGCGTCGTCGGCGTGGTCGGCCAGGGTCTTTTTCGCCCAGTCGGGCAGGGCCTCGTACGGGTCGCCGTCCGGTGTGTGCAGGCGGAAGTTCTCGGCCAGCTCCCGGCGCACCACCAGTTCCTCGAAAAAGGCGTCGGCCCCTTCCGGGGCGCGCGCCTTGGCCTCCAGGGCGGCCAGGGCGGCGCGCTGGGGCGCGAGCTGGCCGAAGTGGAAGTAGGGCGAGAGGCCGGAGGTGGCCCCGGCGTTGGGGTCGTTGCGCCGGGCGGCGTACTCGCCCAGGCGATCGGCGACGAAGGCGCGAAGGGCCTTTCGCCCGGCCGCCGGCCCCGGAACGACGTCCGGGACCGGGGCGGGTTCGGCGGCGGCCGCGACCGAGGCCCCGGCCGCCGGCCAGTCGACGGGGGCGAATCCGGCGAGGTTGGTCGCCGGGAAGGCCGCAAGCTCGGGAAAGGGCTCCAGGAATTCGGACAGCAGGCGATGGATTTTCGGACGCAGGGTGGCGGCGGCCCACTCGCGTTTGTCCGAGGCCCGGCGGCAGGGAACCACGTTGTGGGCGTCCACCTCCACGAGGGGGCAGGCCCCGGCCTCGGCCACGGCGGCCAGCCAGCGGCCCTTGACCGGCATGGGGTCGAAGTCGGCGACGCAGACACCGGCCGAGGCGGCGCGCAGGAAGTCCGGCACGGTCGTCGCCGGGTCGCCGGGCAAAAGGACGAGGGGGATGCCAGCCGCGCGCAGGTCGGCCTCGGTTGCGGCTAGGCCGCGCAGCAGGAAGTCGTAATGCCGCCGGCTGGCTCCGGGAAAGGCCGGGGCCAGGGCGAAGACGACGCAAAGCGGCGCGCCGGCGTCCCTGGCCAGGTCGGCCGCGTGCAGCAGCGCCCAGTTGTCGGCGGCGCGCTGCTCCCGGTGCATCCAATAGACCACGGGCCCGGATTTCCGGGCCGCGCCGGCAAGGGGCGTCACGCGGGCGGGATGGACCAGCATGATGCCCTTGTAGGCGGTCGGGCGGCCGGTGGCAAGCTAGGACGCGGCTTTGGCTTCCTCCCACAGGGCGTTCTTGGCGGTCATGTCCAGGGCGTCGAGGTCAAGGCCCCGTTGCCTGGCCAGGCGCTCCATAACCTTGTAGCGGGTCAGGAACTTGGTGTTGGCCGCGTCCAGGCAGGCGTTGGCCTTGAGCCCCAGGCGGCGGCCGTATTCCGTCAGGGTGAAGAGGTAGTCGCCGAACTCCTCGGCCATGGCCGCGGCGTCGCCCGAGGCCACGGCCTCCCGGAACTCGGCCTTCTCGGCGTCGAGGCTCGCCTTCATGGCCGCGTCCGTCTCCCAGGTGAACCCCGAGCGCGCCGCCTTGGAGTGGATGCGGTAGGCTTTGAGAAGCGACGGCAATCCTTTGGGCAGGGAGGCGTAAAGTCCGGTGTCCTTCTCCTTTTCCGCCCGTTTGATGCGCTCCCAGTTGCGCAGGAGCTCCTCGCGGTCGGCCACCTTGAGGTCGCCGAACACGTGCGGGTGACGCCGGATCATCTTGGCCGCCGCCGTCTCCAGGGCCTCGGCCAGGCTGAACCGCTCCATCCTCTGCGACAGCGTGGCCACGAAGAGGAGCAAAAACATGACGTCGCCGAGTTCCTCGGCCGTGCCCGGGGCGTCGTCCGAGCGGATGCAGTCCACGAGTTCGAAGGATTCCTCGATGATGTAGTCGCAAAGGGTCTGCGGGGTCTGGGCCTTGTCCCAGGGACAGCCCTCGGGGCCGAGCAGGGCGTCGAGCACGCCCTGCAGCTGCGCCAGGGCCTCGGCCGGGTCTTTTCCGTTCATGGCTTCTTCTCGGTGTTCTCGGCCTTGCCGGCCGTCTTGTCGGTGGAAGCGGCTTTGGGCTTCTCGCCGGATGCGTTGTCGTGCCGCTCCTTGGCGGGTTCGGCCTTGGCCTTTTTCTCGGGGGCCTTCTTTTCGTCGCCCCCCTTGGCCTTGTCCGCCGACGGCTTGCCGTTTTCGCTTTTCTTCTCGGCTTCGGCCTTCTTCTCGGGTTCGGGCTTCTTTTCCGGCTCGGCCGGCTTCTTGTCCGGCACGATTTTTTTCTCCACCGCCGCCTTGACCGGGTCGACGACGTCCTTGCGGCCGAACTTGCGCAGCTTTTCGTTGATGTCCGGCGGGATGTAATTGGCGAGCCTGCCGCTGACCTTGTCCAGCACCGGCACCAGCAGGGAGCCCTTGAGGAAGTCCGGGTTGGGCGAGGCCAGATGGATGAGGAAAAGCAGCGCCGCCGTGAGCACCACGCCCTTGCCCACGCCGAAGAAGCCGCCGAAGAAGCGGTCCGCCCACTGCGTCATGGTGATCTTGACCATGCCCGACACGGCCAGAGCCACGAACCACACGGCCAGCAGGGTGACGGTGAAGATGAGGAGATAGGCGGCCGTGCCGGCGTAGTTGCCGGAGATGTATTCGGTCAGGTGCGGGGCCAGGGCCTTGTGATAGGCCCCGGCGCAGTAGAACCCGAGCACGATGGCCGCCAGGGATCCGGCTTCCTTGACCAGCCCGCGCAGATAGCCCCGGATGCCGAAAAAGAGCCAGACGATGGCCAGGGAAAGGTCGGCGATGTTGAGCGTGGGCATGGAGCTCCGGGGGGTTGCGGTTGGCTTGGGGCCTTGCGCTCCCGGGTCTTAGCAAATGGCTCCCCAAAAACCAAGGGAACCCGTTGGCCCCGTCCCGGGCGGCTTGTGGGGCGGGGGGGAAGCGGTTAGGACGGGATGAAACAGGAGCCGCAATGGACCAGCCTCTTCTCCCCGTGGACATCGACGCCTTCCTGGCCAAGCGCGTGCTCGGCCAGCCGGACCTTTTGCGCCGCATCAGCGTGTCGCTCTACAAGCACATCAACGGCCTGCCCGCGCCCAACGTGCTGCTGATCGGCAACTCCGGCACGGGCAAGACCACCCTCATGCAGGCCATCACCGACCTCTATGACAGCAGCGACGCGCTTTCGTGCTTCCGGGTCATGGTCATCGTCAACGCCAACACCCTGGCCGTGGAAGTGGAGGGCGAGGACCGCACCACGCGGCTTTTCCGCAAGCTCGAGGCCCGGGCGCGGGTGCTCTTCGGCTCGGCGCTGACGGCGGCGCAGCTGGCCGGCTACCTGGAAAACGCCACGGTGTGCGTGGACGAGGTGGACAAGATCTCGGGCCGGGTCTCGGACAAGGCCAACGTGGCCGGCATCACCACGCAGTACGCGCTGCTCACGCTCCTCGAGGGCGAGCGGTTTCTCTACCGGACCACGGTGACGGAGAACGGGTGCGAGGTGGAGGCCGAGCTGACCCTCGACACGGGCAAGCTCCTGTTCGTGTGCGGCGGGGCCTTCGAGGAACTCTACGACCAGGTGTACGCCTGCCTGGTCAACCGCCGCGACGACCGGCGGCTGAAGGAAGTTTCGGAGGTGGAGCGCCGGGCCGACGGTTCGGTGTCGGTGCGCACGGTGACCAAGTTCAAGCTGCGCGACTACCTGCGCCTGGCCGATCTTTTCGCCTACGGCATGATGCCGCAGTTCGTCTCGCGCTTCGGCTCCATCGCCATGCTCGACGACCTGGGCAAGGAGGAGCTTCTCCAGATTTTCTTGAGCGCCGGCAATTCGCCCCTGCGGCTTTGCGCCGACTATTTCCGCCACATGGGCATCACCCTGCGCCTGACCAGGGAGGCGGCCGTGGCCGTGGCCGAGGCGGCGGCCAAAAACAGCCGCATCGGCGCGCGGGCCCTGCGGGAAATCTTCAACGGCCTCATCGCGCCCCACGAGTTCGATCCCTACCACTCGCCGCTGCTGGCGCAGACCGAGTCCGGCCCGACCCTGACGCTGGACGCCCAGACCGTGGCCCAATACCTGACGCGCATGGAATAGGGCAGCCGGGCGGAGCGCTTCCGGCCGGACCGGGCGGGCCGGAAGCGGGACGTCGCGGACCGTCGGGGCGGGTCAGCGCCGGGAGGGCAAGGGGCCGGGCTTGGCCGGGCGCGCCGTCACCAGGATGTCCTCGCCCACCCGTTCGGTCCTGAGGAAACGCACGCCGGCGGCGTCGGCCATGCGGGCGATGTCCCGGCCGCGAAAGGCGGGCAGGGCCTCGGCGTCGCCCAGGATCTTCGGCGCGTAGAAAAGGGCCAGTTCGTCGGCCAACCCCTGGGTCAGCAGGCTCCCGGCCAGGCCGCCGCCGCCCTCGCACAGCAGGGCGTAGACCCCTGCCTCCTCCCGCAACCGGGCCAGACCCGGCTGCAGGTCAAGCGAGCCGTCCTCGTGCTCGGGCAGACCCCAGACGCGGATGCCCCGGGCGGCCAGGCGTTCGGCGGCCAAGCCTTTGAGGTGGACCGTGTCGGTGAGCAGCACGAGCTCCCCGGGCCGGTCGGTGAGAAGGAAAAGCGGCGCTTCGGCATGGGGCAGCCGCCGGGTGACGACCACGGCCAGGGGCTGGGGATTGGCGGCCAGCGGCCCTTCCACGTCGCGGTGGGTGAGCCGGGGATTGTCGGTGTAAAGCGTCCCGCCGCCGACCATGACGGCCTGGGAGGCGGCGCGCATGGCGTGGACCCGGGCCCGAGAGGCCTCGCCGCTCACCCAGCCCGAATCGCCCAGGCGCGTGGCGATGTGTCCGTCGAGGGTCATGGCCAGCTTGAGGGTGACGAAGGGCCGGCCCTGGGTCTTCCAGACCACGAAATCGGCGATGGCGTCGCGGCAGGCCTGCTCCATGACGCCGACGGTCACTTCCACCCCGCCCTGGCGCAGGAGTTCGGCCCCGCCGCCGGCCACGGGATTGGGGTCCAGGCAGCCGACCACCACCCGGGACACTCCGGATTCGAGCAGCGTGCGCGAGCAGGGCGGCGTCTTGCCGAAGTGGTTGCAGGGCTCGAGCGTCACGTACATCGTGGCCCCGGCCGGATCGACGCCCTGTTCCTCGGCCGCGCGCAGGCATTCCACCTCGGCGTGGGGGCCGCCGAAGACCTTGTGCCAGCCCTCGGCCAGGACCTCGCCGTCGCGCGCGAGCACCGCGCCGACCCTTGGGTTGGGGGTGACGCTTCCCCGGCCGCGCTCGGCCAGTTCCAGGGCCCGGGCCATGAAGTCCGCGTCAGACGGCATGGTTTCCCTCCAGCAGGTCGAAGCCGATGCCGGCCTCGGCGATCATCTTGGCCGAAAGCGGATCGGGGTAGCCCTGGCTGAAATAGATGTGGTTGACCTGGCAGTTGATGAGCATCTTGGTGCAGATCAGGCACGGCTGGGTGGTGCAGTAGACGTCGGCCCCGGCGATGGGCACCCCGTGCAGGGCGCATTGGATGATGACGTTTTGTTCGGCGTGCAGCCCCCGGCACAGTTCGTGGCGTTCGCCCGAGGGGATGCTGAGCTCCTCGCGCAGGCAGCCGATGTCCAGGCAGTGGGCGGTGCCGGTGGGGGAGCCGTTGTAGCCCGTGGCCAGTATGCGGCGGTCCTTGACGGCCACGGCTCCGACCTTGCGCCGGCGGCAGGTGCTGCGCTCGGCCACGAGGTAGGCGATGCGCATGAAGTAGTCGGGCCAGGGCAGGCGTTTGTCCATGGAGGCTCCGTCGAAAGAAGCGGCGATGGCCGGAGAGTGGACCAAGGGCGCGGCGGCGTCAAGGCGGGGGGAGGCTCAGGCCCGCGCGTCCCGGACGCAGGCAAGCATGTCGTCGAGCAGGGCGGCCAGGGCCTTGCATTTGGCGTAGGCAAGGTTGGGGTCGAGGCGGGTGAAGAGGGTATGGCCATCGACGCGCTTTTTGTATTCGCGCTTCGTGGCTTTACGGTAGAGCCGCTCGAGCAGCTTGCTTGGCGGTTCCGTGGAATTGACCGTTTCCGGCCGGGCGGCCTTTGCGGGCAGGCCTTTTCGGACTGCCGGCGGGAAGATCGTCGGGTCGCTCAGCAGCCAGGCTTCCAGTTCATGGACCGCGAAATGCTGCCGGAATTTTGGGGAGCCGACTTCCCTTTCCAGGAGTTGGCGCAGATAGTCGCATTTTTCGTCGACGGTCCGGCAATGGCCTGGGATGTTGTTCGCGCCGTAGACGTCGAGCAGGCCGAACACGGCGACGACGTCGGGGTTTTTGAGATGGAGCTCGGTACGTCGGGCACATTCTTTGATGTGGTTGCCGCAGCCTTCGGCGTTGACCGCGCTTATCGCGGGCAGCGGATCGACGTGCCGGCCCTGTAGCCAGCGGCGGAAGAACTCGGGCAGCGCTTTTTGCTCCGTCTCGCCCTCGACGAGGAGGATGATCTTCACGCCATGGCCTCCAGGTCGCCCGAGAGGAAGAGCGTGCCGAGGGAGTAGTGCTTGAGCCACTCCTTGAGGGCTTCGCCGTCGAGGTTCTTGATTTTGGTTTCGCCGTCCTGCCAGGTGGTGACGGTCGTGGTCGGGTTGAAGTCGCTGAAGGCGTCCAGGAATTGCGGCGAGTGGGTGGAGAAGACGACCTGCGTGCGCGTGGAGGCCTCGGCCGCGTATTCGGCGATGATGGGGAACATGGAGGGGTGCAGGCCGGTTTCGGGCTCGTCTATGGCGATGAGCGACGGCGGTTCGGGATTGCACAGCACGGTCATGAGGAACAGGAACCGTATGGTGCCGTCGGAGAGGTCGAGCATGGACTGCTCGCGCTTGAGGGACTTCCAGCGGATGCGCAGTTGCACGAGTTGGTCCGCCGCCGGCGGGAAGACGAGGCGGTCGAAGTCGTCGCCGAAGGCGGCGCGCATGGCCGTGTTGATGTCGTTTTCGAAGTCTCTGTTTTCGGAATAGAGGGTATGGAGGACGTTGACGAGATTTTGACCGTCAGAGTGAACATCTGTTTCATGACGAGTTATTAAAGGAAAACGTATTTTAGCATTGGACGTAGTAAGAATAGTATTGTATGTTGAAATGGTTGATAGTAGGTATTGTAATGCACTGATTTCATGATCAGTGTCGAAACGATCATTATATCGCGATACAATAGTTTCTTTGTTGAAAATAGATTGTTTATTTATTTCAATCTGTTTGTCTTTGCCTTCAGTGGTAACTGTTGCCATAATAGAATTTCTGTTTATTAGCGTGCTGAATTTATTGTTGTATGTATTGTATGTAGTATACTTTTCATGGTTTAATGTGTAAGTTGAAGAAAATAACGAATTGTTGATGTTGATTTGGTATGTCGCATAAGTTGGTGTCGGATGGAAGTCGTATTCGCCTATGTTTATATCGAAGTCTATGTGTATATCTCTGCATGCGCCATCCCAGAAAATGGATGATATCCCTCCGAAAACTTGAATGACATCTTCCAAAGACCCTTTCCCTGAAGAGGATATTAACTCTATCGCCTTAAGGATATTTGTTTTCCCCGACCCATTCGGCCCGATCAGAATGGTCAGCGGGCCAGGCTCCCAGACCACGTCCTTGAGGGACTTGAATCCCTTCACTTCCAAGCGTTTGATGAGCATGGAATTATTCCCTTGGGTGTGAAATTATATTTCCATCCCGAGCGGGTTTGGAACCTAGATTTCCAAAATTCCTACACGCCCCTCTTTCTCCCGGCAAGGGACGGCCCGGACAAAACAGCATCGGGCCGCCGGGACGAAACGTCCCGACAGCCCGATGCGCTATATGAACCGGGGAGAATAAGCTCCCCGGCAGGGGCTTGGGGGAGGCCCCCAAGTCTTTGCTACCAGGCGAACAGCGGGAAATCCCGGGCGAACTTCTCCACGTCCTTGCGGATTTCGTCGAGCCTCGTCGCGTTGGACGCGGACTTGATCGCCGCGTCGATCCAGCCGACGATCCGGACGATGTCCGCCTCGACCATGCCGCGCGTGGTCAGCGCCGCCGTGCCGATGCGAACGCCGGAGGTGATAAACGGCGAGCGCGTCTCGAAGGGCACCGTGTTCTTGTTGACCGTGATGCCGGCCAGGTCCAGGGCGTGCTCGGCGTCCTTGCCGGTCACGTCCTTGTTGGTCAGGTCCACCAGCACGAGGTGGTTGTCCGTGCCGCCGGAAACCAGCTCGTAGCCGGCGTCGAGCAGTCCCTTGGCCAGCACCTGGCAGTTTTGCACCACCTGGCCCTGGTAGGTCTTGAAGGCGGGCTTGAGCGCCTCGCCGAAAGCCACGGCCTTGGCCGCGATGACGTGCATGAGCGGGCCGCCCTGGATGCCGGGGAAGATCTGCGAGTTGAGCGTCTTGCCGTATTCCTCGGAAGACAGGATCAGGCCGCCGCGCGGGCCGCGCAGGGTCTTGTGCGTGGTCGAGGTGGTGACGTGGGCGTAGGGCACGGGCGAGGGATGGTGCCCCGTGGCTACCAGCCCGGCGATGTGGGCCATGTCCACGATGAGCTTGGCCCCGACCTCGTCGGCGATGGCCCGAAAGCGCGGGAAGTCGATGATGCGCGGATAGGCGCTGGCCCCGGCCACGATGGCCGCCGGCTTGTGCTCCTTGGCCAGGCGCTCGACTTCCTCGTAGTCGATGGTGCCCGTCTCCTTCTTCACGTGGTAGAAGACGATGTTGAAAAGCTTGCCCGAGAAGTTGACCGGCGAGCCGTGGGTCAGGTGGCCGCCGTGGGAGAGGTCCATGCCGAGCAGGGTGTCGCCGGGCTTGATGGCGGCGAAATAGGCGGCCATGTTGGCCTGGGAGCCGGAATGGGGCTGGACGTTGGCGTACTCGGCCCCGAACAGCGCCTTGACCCGGTCGCGGGCCAAGTCCTCGGCCACGTCCACGTATTCGCAGCCGCCGTAGTAGCGCTTGCCGGGATAGCCCTCGGCGTACTTGTGGGTGAGCACGCTGCCCTGCGCCTGGCGCACGGCCACGGACACGAAGTTCTCGGAGGCGATCATTTCGAGCTTGCCGGTCTGGCGTTCGATTTCCAGGCACACGGCGCGCCCGACTTCGGGATCGGCGATCAGCAGTTCTTCCATGGCGTAACCTCGTAAAGTGCAAGGGGGGAAAGCCGTTTCCGGCCGCCCCCCTGCTTAAGATTGCGTGGCGCGCCGGGCCGTCCCGGCAGGTCCTTGCTGTCTGCCCTCGAAAGCCGTGGCGACGTCTTTCAAGGTCGAAGGTTCAAGATTCCCCTTCCCTGAAGATGTCTTCGCACCTCCAGGGAATGTCGCGCTATTCGGCGTACGCCTTGTACAGCATGCAGGCGTTGGTGCCGCCGAAGCCGAAGGAGTTGCA
Organism: Solidesulfovibrio sp.; assembly: GCF_029978005.1. Lineage (GTDB taxonomy): Bacteria > Desulfobacterota > Desulfovibrionia > Desulfovibrionales > Desulfovibrionaceae > Solidesulfovibrio. The sequence continues at coordinate 25,015 of NZ_JARKOZ010000121.1, forward strand.
AAGGACGTTGGGCACGGCGACCTTGCGGGCCACGTTGGGGGTGCAATCGAGGTCGCAGGCCGGGTCCTGGTTGTCCAGGTTGATGGTGGGCGGGATCACGCCCTCGACCATCGTCTTGACGCTCATGACCGACTCGATGCCGCCGGCCGCGCCCAGGCAGTGGCCGATCATGGACTTGTTGGCCGTGAGGATCACGTTTTTCGCGTGGTCGCCGAGGACCGACTTGATGGCCACGGTCTCGCAGGCGTCGTTGAGCGACGTGGAGGTGCCGTGGGCGTTGATGTGCGCGAGCTCCTCGGGAGCCAGGCCGGCCTCGCGAAGGGCGGCCTTCATGGCCAGGGCCATGCCTTCGCCGTCCTCTGGGGGCGCGGTCATGTGGAAGGCGTCGCCCGACGCGCCGTAGCCGATGGCTTCGGCGTAGATGCGCGCGCCGCGGGCCTTGGCGTGCTCCAGGGATTCCAGGAGCAGCAGGCCGCATCCCTCGCCGATGACGAAGCCGTCGCGGTCGGCGTCGAAGGGACGCGAGGCCTTGGTCGGATCGTCGTTGCGCGTGGACAGGGCTTTGAGGGCATTGAAGCCGCCCACGGCCAGCGGGGTGACGGTCGATTCCACGCCGCCGCAGATGGCGGCCGTGGCGCGGCCGAGCTTGATGTCGGTGTAGGCGCTGCCGATGCCGTGCTGGCCGGAGGCGCAGGCGGTGGTGGTGCAGATGTTGGGCCCCTTGGCCCCCACGGCGATGGAAACCTGGCCGGCGGCCATGTTGGCGATCATGGTGGGGATGAAAAAGGGCGAAACCCGCGAGGGACCCTGGGCGAGCAGCTTGGTGTGGGTGGCTTCGAGGGTTTCGAGGCCGCCCAGGCCGCAGCCGATGATGACGGCGACGTCCGCCGCTTCCTCGGGGGGAATCTTCCAGCCCGCGTCCTCCATGAGCATCATGGCGGCGGACACGGCGAAGATGGTAAAACGATCCAGGCGCTTGGCCAGCTTGGCCGCAATAAACGGCTTCTCGTCGAAGTCTTTGACTTCGCAGGCGAAGCGCGTGTCGTAGGCGGCGGCGTCGAAGCGGGTGATGGGACCCGCGCCCGAGACGCCGGCCACGAGGTTGGTCCAGCTTGTGGCCAGATCGTTGCCGATGGGGGTGATGGCCGCAAGGCCGGTGACGACTACCCGGTGTAAGGTCATGGCGCATCCGTCCGCGGTCCGGGCGAAGGCGGGCCTTCGCCCGGGACCGGCTGGGCGTTTTGGGCTACTCGCCCTTTTTCTTTTCGATAAAGGAGATGGCGTCCTGGACTTTCTGGATCTGCTGGGCGTCCTCGTCGGAGATCTCGACGCCGAACTCCTCTTCCATGGCCATGATGAGCTCGGTCAGGTCCAGGGAGTCCGCGCCCAGATCGTCGACGAACTTGGCTTCGGGGTTGACCTCGCTGGCGTCCACGCCGAGCTGATCCACGATGATTTCCTTGACTTTTTCCGCGACAGACATGGTTTCCTCCAAAGGGTGGGCGTATTTTTATTCCAATGATGTTGCGATTACATGTACATGCCGCCGTTGACCCCGAGCACCTGGCCGGTGACGTAGCCGGCGGCGTCGCTGGCCAGATAGGCCACGGCCGAGGCGATCTCCCCGGGAGTGCAGGCGCGCTTCAAGGGAATGCGCTCGGCGAAGGCGGTCTTGACGGCGTCGGACAGGCCGGCGGTCATGTCGGTCTCCACGTAGCCCGGGGCCACGGCGTTGACCGTGATGTTGCGGGAAGCCAGCTCCAGGGCGGCGGACTTGGTGAGCCCGATGAGCCCGGCCTTGGCCGCGGCGTAGTTGGCCTGGCCGGCGTTGCCCGACTGGCCGACCACGGAGGTGATGTTGACGATGCGGCCCTCGCGGCGCTTCATCATGATCTTGGCCGCCTCGCGCAGGCAGGTGAAGGCCCCGACGAGGTTGACGTTTATGACGGCGGCGAAGTCCTCGTCCTTCATGCGCGCGATGAGCCCGTCGCGGGTGATGCCGGCGTTGTTGACCAGCACGTGCAGGTCAGCGCCTTTGAGATGCTCGGCGAAAAAGGCGGCCACGGCGGCCGGGTCGGAGGTGTCCAGGGCCAGCGCCCGGGCGCTGCCGCCCTCGGCCGTGATGGCGTCGGCCACGGCCGCGGCCGCGTCGGGCTTGCTGACGTAGGTCAGGACCACGTCGAAGCCGTCGGCGGCAAGCCGCTTGGAAACGGCCGCGCCGATGCCGCGAGACCCGCCGGTGACCAAGGCCGTACGCATGGGCAATGCTCCTTGTCGCGCTGTGGAAATCCCCGGCGCGCGCTGCCGGAAAGAGGTTGCGAGGCCCGGCCGGCGAGGCCCGCCGGGTCGGCAGGGCGACACCGTAGCCGAAACGCCTCGGCTCGGCAAATGGGTTTTCCGTCCCGCGCCGTCAGAATTGCAGCAGGGCCGAACCCCAGGTGAAGCCGCCGCCGAAGGCCCCGAGCAGCACCTTGCCGCCGGCGGGGATGCGGCCGGCGTTTCGCGCCTCCACCAGGGCGATGCCGATGGTCGAGGCCGAGGTGTTGCCGAAGCGGGCCACGGTGGACATGATTTTTTCCGGGGGCAGGGCCAGCTTCCTGGCCACGGCCTCCATGATGCGCAGGTTGGCCTGGTGCGGGATGAAAAGGGCGATGTCGTCGTTGGTCAGGCCATGGGCGGCCATGATTTCCTCGCCCACGGCGGCCATGGAGCGCACGGCGTGCTTGAAGACCTCGGGGCCGTTCATCTGGAGAAAGAATTCCTCGTCCACGACGTCGCCGAGCTTGTAGGGGTGGCCCGAGCCGCCGCCCTTGATGGTGAGCAGGTGCCCGAGCGATCCGTCGCTGGCCAGACGGGCGTCCACGACGCGGGCCTTGCCCGAGGCCGCCTCAGCCGTGACCACGGCGGCGGCGGCGGCGTCGCCGAAGAGCACGCAGGTGCGGCGGTCGGAGAAATTGGTGCGCGAGGTCAGCACCTCGGCGGCGGCCACGATCACCTTGGCCTCGGGATGCAGGGCGATGACGGCCCGGGCCATCTCCAGGCCGTAGATGTAGCCGCAGCAGGCGGCGTTGACGTCCTGGACCACCTTGCCCCGGATGCCGAGCTTCTCCTCCATCAGGCAGGCGGCCGACGGGGTGTAGTAGTCCGGGGTGACGGTGTAGAGGAAAATGTGGGTGATCGCGTCGGCGGGCAGGCCGGCGTCGGCCAGGGCGCGCCGGGCCGCCTCGGCGGCCATGTCGCTGACGGTTTCCCCGGGCGCGGCGATGTGGCGTTCCTTGATGCCGGTGCGGGTGGTGATCCACTCGTCGGAGGTCTCGACGATCTTTTCCAGGTCGGCGTTGGTGAGCACCTTTTCGGGCGCGTAATAGCCGATGCCGCGAATGTAGGCTTGGTGTGTCATGCGGTGGGGAGCTCGCGCCTCAGCGCTGTTCGTTGGCGGCGTGGCGGCGGGTGCCGGCCAGGTCGATGTTCTTGGCCACGGCCTCGGAGAGGTGGTCGTTGGCTTCCATCTCCACGAACCGGGCGGCCATGCGCACGGCGCTGGACATGGCCTTGCTGTTGGAGGCACCGTGGCAGATGAGGCAGATGCCCTTGAGCCCGAGAAGCGGCGCGCCGCCGTATTCGGCGTAGTCCACCAGGCGCGAGAAGCGCTTGAGGGCGTTTAAGGCCAGCATGGTGCCGATCTTGCCGAAAAAGCCCCGGCGCAGTTCGCCCTTTAAAAGCCTGCCCAGGGAGGAGGCCAGTCCTTCGGCCTGCTTGACCACCACGTTGCCCACGAACCCGTCGCAAACCACAACGTCGACGTTGCCGGTGAAGAGGTCGCGGCCTTCGATGTTGCCGACGAAGTTGAGCGAGGACAGGCGCAGCAGGTCGAAGGTCTCCTTGACCAGCAGGTTGCCCTTGCCCGACTCCTCGCCGTTGGAGAGCAGGGCCACGGCCGGGTTGACCCGGCCGAGCATGGTCTCGGCCAAGACCGAGGCCATGACGCCGAACTGGAGCAGGTGGAACGGCTTGCAGTCCACGTTGGCCCCCACGTCGATGATGACGCAGTGGGACTTCTCCGTGGGCATGAAGGTGGCGATGGCCGGCCGGTCCACGCCCGGGGCGCGGCCGATGGTGAACATGGCGCAGGCCAAGGTCGCGCCGGAGTGGCCGGCGGAGATGACGCCGTCGGCCTCGCCGTCGCGAACGAGGTTGCAGGCCACCTGGATGGAGGAGTCCTTCTTGCGGCGCATGGCCTCGGAAGGTTTTTCCTCCATCTCCACCACCTGGGAGGCGTGCACCACGGACACCGGCAGGCCCTTGGCGTCGTAACGCGCCAGTTGGGCGGCGATGGCGTCCTGGTCGCCGACCAGGATGATGTCGGCCTTGCCGGCCTTGGCGGCATGCAAGGCGCCGGGAACGACCACGTGGGGACCGAAGTCCCCGCCCATGGCGTCCACGGCGATGCGCGGCCTCTTATTCGGCATCGTCCTTCCGCAGCATCTGGCGGCCGCGATAGGTACCGCAGCTCGGGCAGATGCGGTGGGGGAGCGTGGGCTCGCCGCAGGAGCAAAGGACCACGGCGGGAACCGGCACGTGGTCATGGGAGCGGCGCATGCCTTTGCGGGACTTGGAGATTTTTCTATTGGGGACGGCCATGGCGATCACCTCGCTAGGGGTTTAAGGTCAGGTATCGACAATCGCGCGACGACGGGGCGGCAAAGCCGCTTCAGTTGGAGCCGCGCGGCACCTTCAAATTCTTGAGCACGGCCAGCCTCGGGTCGCCGCCTTCTTCGGCGCAGCCGCAGGGCCCGTCGCGAAGCGGCGCGCCGCAGCGCGGGCAGAGCCCCTGGCAGCTTTCGTCGCAAAGCGGCTTGACCGGCAGGGCAAGCAGGTATTGTTCCCACAAAAGGCTGCCCACGTCCAGTTCCAGGACCTTGCCCCGCCGGCGCAAAAGGCCCGGCTCCATGGCTTGTTCGTCCTCCAGGGGCGCTTCCTCGAACAACTCGAAATCGTTTTCGATGACCAGCGTCACGTCCTCGGCGCAGCGGTCGCAGGGCGCCACGATCGTGCCGGAAAGCCGGCCGCGCACCAGCGCCCCCCGGCCTTGGGGCAGCACGGAAAAGACGGCGGAAAGACCGGTTCCGGGGGCGTCCAGCACGTGGGGCAGGGCGAATTCCGCAATGGGCCCGGTCCAGATGGCCTGGTCGGAAAACGAAAATTCCCGGCCCTCGGCCGGGATGTCGGTGATGTCGAGCCAAAGTTCGGACATGGGTTCCTCGCGAGACAGTGAGTGCTAGTCCGAGGCCCGGGCGTTGTCAAGAAAAAGCTTGCCAAGGCCCGCCTTCCCATGTACCTCACAAAATTCTTTGCGTCACTGCGAAAAACGTGCGGCTCATGCCAGGCCGGAGACGCTCCGGAAGGCCGGCCCCGCGATCATGTTTCCAGGAGGAACCACCGTCATGGCCAAGATTTGCGAGCATTGCGGCAAGAAGCCGCAGGTCGGCAACAACGTCAGCCACGCCAACAACAAGACCAAGCGCCGCTTCGAGCCCAACCTGGTCAAGGTCCGCGCCCAGCTGCCCTCGGGCGAGGTGACCACCATGACCGTGTGCACCCGCTGCCTGCGCACCGGCGTCGTGACCAAGCCGGTCGTGCGCAACGACTAACACGGCATTTTTTCGTTTTTCGGACGGCCCGTGAAAACGGGCCGTCTTTTTTTGCGTCTGTCGTCGTGTCTGGAATCCCTCATGCCTGTCGCCCCATGATGCGCATGCACGCATTTCGCGGATGCGACGCTACGCTTCCCCCGACGCGTCTCCGTCCGGCGAGACCAGCACCCGGTCGATGCGCCGGCCGTCCATGTCCGCGATCTCGAAGGTCGCGCCGTGGGCCGTGAGCTTGTCGCCGATGGCCGGGATGCGGCCCAGGCGGGTGAGCAGGAAGCCGGCCAGGGTCGCGCCGGCGAATTCCGCCGGCCAGGGTTGGGGCAGGGCCAGGGCCGCCGCCACTTCGTCCATGGGCGTGGCCGCGGCGATGAAAAACGAACCGTCTTCCCGGCGCACCACCGAAGGTTCGTCGAAGCCGGCCAGGCCCGGCAGGTCGCCGACCAGATCCTCGAACACGTCCGCCGCCGTCACCATGCCGACCACGTCGCCGTACTCGTCCACGACGAGGGCCAGATGCACGCGCGGCGACTGGCGAAACCGCGACAGGATGTCCAGCCCCCGGATGGTCTCGGGCAGGAAGACCGGCGGCGTCAGGCGCGCCTTGAGGTCGATTGTGCCGTTGCGCAGCCGGTCGGCCAGCAGGTCCTTGGCCCGCACGATGCCGAGCACCTCGCGAAAGTCGCCGCGCACCACCGGAAACCGGGTGTGGGAACTGTCCATGATCGCGGCCACGATGGCTTCGTCGTCGGCGTCGGCGTCGATGCGGTCGATGCGCGAACGGTGGGTCATGATGACCTCCAGCGGCCGGTCCGTCACGCGCAAAAGCCGCTCCATGATGTCGCGTTCGGCGTGCTCGATGGCCCCGTGCAGGGCCCCTTCGCGCAAAAGGCCCCGGATGTCCTCCTCGGTCACGGCCGTCTCGCCGCCGTGGCCCAGGCCGAACAGGCGCAACAGGCCCCGGGTGGCCAGGCCGAGCCCCCACACCGCCGGCCGGCTGACCAGCATGAGCCCGTGCATGACCGGCGCGGCGGCCATGGCCAGCCGTTCCGGCCGGGCCAGGCCCAGGCGCTTGGGCACGAGCTCCCCGAGCACCAGGGTGGCCACGGAGATGGGCACCACCACCCCGGCCAGGGACAGGCCGTGGGCGTAGGCCGCCACGAGCGGCACGGTACGGAGGTACTCGGCCAGGGCGGCGGCCAGGGTCGCGCCGCCGTAGGCGCTGGCCAGCACGCCGGCCAGGGTGATGCCGATCTGCACGGCGGAGAGAAAGGCTTCCGGCGAGGCCAGCAGGCGCAGGCACAGTTTGGCCCGGGCGCTGCCGGCATTGGCCAGGGTCGTAAGCCTTGGCTTGCGCGAGGCCACCAGCGCCATTTCGGCCATGGCGAAGAAGCCGTTGACGAGGATCAGCGCCAGGACGGCGGCCAGTTCGAGCATGATGGACGTCATAATAGAAGGCTCCAAAGGGGGCGCGCGGGCGCCGTGTTGTCCCAAGGATAGCATCGGCGGGGCGGCAACGAAAAGCCCCCGGTCGCGACATGTGTCGCGACCGGGGGCCAAGCGTCGAAAACGTGCCGCCTAGAGCGCCAGGGCCCGGTCGATGCGGGAGAGCACCCGCCGCTTGCCCATGACCTCCATGGTCTCGAACAGGCCCGGGCTGGCCGTGCCGCCGGTGATGGCCACGCGGATGGGCTGGGCCAGGAGCTTGAACTTGATGGCGCGCTCTTCCATGTAGGCGTGCACCGCCTGCTCCAGGCCCGCCTGGTCGAAGGGCTCGATCCCCTCCAGGAGCGTGCGCACGGCCGCCAGATGCCCGCGCACCTCGTTGGTGAAGAGCTTTTTCACCGCCGCCATGTCGTAGACGAGGTCGTCCGTGCGCACGACGAAGCATTCCGCCTTCTCCGCCATCTCGGCGAGGGTCTGGGCGCGCGGCTGCAGCAGCGGCACCACTCTGGCCAGGTACTCCAGGTCCTGGGACGGCAGGCCCTTGCGTTCCAGGAAGGCGTTGACCAGCACGGCCAGGCGCGCCGCCGGGCTTTCCTTGATGTAGTGGGCGTTGAGCCACAGGAGCTTGGCCTTGTCGAAGACCGCCGCCGAGCTGCCCAGGTTCTCGGTGGAGAAGAGCTCGACCAGCTCCTCGCGCGAAAAGATCTCCTGGTCGCCGCAGGCCCAGCCCAGGCGCACCAGGCCGTTGAGCATGGCCTCGGGCAGAAAGCCCTCGGTCTCGTACTCCATGACCGCCGTGGCCCCGTGGCGCTTGGAAAGTTTCTTCTTGTCCGGCCCGAGAATCATGGGCACGTGCCCGAACCGGGGCAGGGGAAAGCCCAGGGCCTTGTAGATGAGCATCTGGCGCGGCGTGTTGTTGAGGTGGTCGTCGCCGCGGATGATGTGCGTCACGCCCATGGTGGCGTCGTCCACCACCACGGCCAGGTTGTAGGTGGGCGAGCCGTCGGCCCGGCGCAGCACCATGTCGTCGAGCTCGGCGTTGTCGATGGACACCGAACCCTTGACCATGTCGTCCACCACCGTGGCTCCGGTCACAGGGGCCTTGAGCCGCACCACCCGGGCCGGCCCGGGCCCCAGCCCCGCCTCGCGGCAGCGGCCGGAATACTTGGGCTTGAGCCCCTTGGCCCGGGCTTCCTCGCGCATGGCCTCCACCTCCTCGGGCGAGCAGGAGCACCAGTAGGCGTGGCCGGTGCCCAGGAGCTTGTCGATGTATTCGTTGTAAAGGTCGAAGCGTTGGCTCTGGTAGGTGATCTCGCCGTCGTGGGAAAGCCCCAGCCACTCCATGGCGTCCAGGATCGACCGGGTCATGTCGGCGTTGGACCGGACCAGGTCCGTGTCCTCGATGCGCAGCAGAAACTTGCCGCCGTGGTGGCGGGCCAGCAGCCAGTTGAAGATGGCCGTGCGCGCGCCGCCGATGTGCAGATAGCCGGTGGGGCTCGGGGCGAACCGGGTGACGATGGTGTTCATGTCGGGCTCCAAGGCGAAAACGGGAGCTGCATGCGCAGCTCCCGGAAAAAGGCGGGGGTCGATGGCCGGCGCGCCGGATAGGGAAGCGGCGGCCGGGACTTCGGGAGACGCTGGCGGGCTAGACCGATTCCACGGCCTTCACGCCCGGCACTTCCTGCTTGAGGATGCGCTCGACGCCGCTTTTGAGCGTCATTTGGGACATGGGGCAGCCCTTGCAGGCTCCGGTCAGACGCACCCGGACAATGCCGCCGTCCGTCACCTCGACCAGTTCCACGTCGCCGCCGTCGGCCTGCAGGGAAGGACGGATCTTGCCAAGTGCGGCTTCGATCTTCTCTCGCATCGTCTCGCTCCTTGCGCTTCGCCGGCTCGGGCCGGCCTTGGGGCCGGGAGGTAGCGTCTTTGGGAGGCGGCGTCAACAGCCCTCCCGCCCCGCCGGGGATGGGCAAAGCGGCCAAGGCGTGCTAGAGGGCGGGCAACCTGACATGCCCGGCCGCCGCGCCGGGGATGGAGTGCCTGGATGCTCAAGAAAATCGTCTCGCTGGTGCTGTCCTTCTCCCTTTTCCTGACGATGCTCACCGCCCTGGTCGTGTACGTCGCGCCGGCGGACCGTGTGGCCTCCTGGTCCAACTGGTCCTTCCTGGGGCTTTCGCTTTCGCGCTGGCATGGAGCGCACCTCGGCATGGGGCTGCTTTTCATCGTGGCCGGCCTGGCGCACCTGGGCTGCAATTGGGACAATCTGCTCGACTACCTGCGCGACGACGACGGCGTGGTGGTCGTTTTCACCCGGCCCTTCTTCGCCGGGCTCCTCGTGACCGTGGCCGTCTTCGTCTGGGCGCTGTCCGGACTGCCGCCCGTGCGCCAGCTCGTGGCCTTCTCGGATTTCCTCAAGGCCCGGGCCGTGGAAACCTACGGCGAACCGCCCTTCGCCCTGGCCGAACGCTCGACCCTGGCCGACCTCGCCCGGCGCATGGGCATGGACAACGACAAGGCCCTGGCGCTTTTGCGGCTCAAAAACATCAAGGCCGACTCCGCCGACCTGACCCTGGCCGAAATCGCCCACCAGAACGGCGTGGCCCCGGGCGGCGTGTTCGAAGCCCTCAAGATGGTCATGGAACCCTCGGGCGGCCAGACCACGGCCGGCCTGCCCAAGGATCCGCCCCCGGGCCTGGGCCGGCGCAAGCTCTCGGACATCTGCGAGGAATACGGCCTGGACCAGGCCGCCGTCCTGGGCCGCCTGCAAGCCGCCGGCATCAGGGCCCAGCCGGCCCAGACCCTGACCGAGGTGGCCAAGGCCAACAACGTCCTGCCCATCGCCGTCTACGACGCCCTGCGCGGCGAAAAGACCGCCACGACCGTCGTCGTGGAGCCGGCCCAGCCCGTCGCGCCGGCCGAGCCGACCCCCCAGCCGGCCGTCAGCGCCACGCCCATCCAACCCGTGAACCCCACGGCGCCGGCCACGCCCGCCCCGGCCCCGGCCCCGGCCGTCCAGCCCGCCGCTCCCGCGACCCAGGCGCAGCCTGGCCAGCCGACGCAACCCGCGCCCGCCTACGGTCATGCCGCCCAGCCCGCGAGCCCTGCCGCCACGATCCCCCCCGTGGCGACGCAGCCCGGACTGCCCATCGCGCCCGCGCCGGCACCCCAGGCCCCGGCCGTCCAATACCCGGCCCCGCAAACGCCCGCGGTCCCGTCCGTGGCCATGCCGACCACGCCGCCGCCGGGACTGGAAAAAATGATGCTCCAGACTTTCTGCCGCGAATACGACATCCCGCTGTCCGTGGCCGTGCAACGCCTGGCCCGGCACCACATCACCGCCTTCGGCGACATGACCTTCGGCGAGTTGTCCCTGGAAAACAACCGGCCGCCCGCCGACATCATGCGGCTTGTCGTCAGCCAGTAGGAGTGAGGAGCGGGAAGTAGGGGCAGGGAGAAGAGTAAAGGCATGCCTCCGGCGGCCGGGGGGGATGATCCCCCCGGTCCCCCCCAATGGGGGAGGCGGAGGATGGGGAAGCGGGTGGAGACGCGGTCGTGGGCGGGAGTGCGTCGGCGGGGCCGGAATTGGCCTTTCGATGCCGTCGCTGCG
>NZ_JARKOZ010000145.1 GCF_029978005.1 Solidesulfovibrio sp.
AAACCACCCAGTAGTGGCCGGGGTCCAGGGCGTGGACCGTCTCGCCGACCACGGCGCGCTTGCTCCCCGTGGCCAGTATGACCACCGAAGGTTCGTAGAGCGCCGGGGCCAGGGGATAGTGGCGCAGAGCCCGGGCGTAGCGCACGCCGGGCAGCGCGGAATCGGAAAAGCCGTCGCACTTCGCCTGGGCCGCGAGCAGGGTGGCTAGGCGCTGCCGGGCGCATTCGGTCGGTTGCGTCATTCGTGCCGCTCCTTTCGGTTATCCTGCCGCAAAAGCGCGTCATGCGCAGCCGAAAATCCGGTATTTCGCAGGATCAGGCAAGTCGGCGACAGAAACGGGGCTTGGTGCCGGCCCCGGGACGCGCTAGGACTTTGCGGTGTGGCGCAGGCTGCTGCACCGCCATAACCTTACCAACAAGGAGTCGCGATCATGAGCATGGGCGTCAAGGAAGCCATTGCCGCGCGCCACAGCGTGCGCGCCTTCGCCAAGAAACCGTTGACCCAAGACGAGATTCACGAACTGCTGGAAGCGGCCCGCAACGCGCCGTCGAGCCTCAACACGCAGCCGTGGCGCTTCAAGGTGGTGACGGACGCGGCGGACATCGCCTGGTTCGGCACGAGCGAAGCCTCGCGCAGGCAGGGCTGGCTGGCCGGCGCGGCGGCCGTCTTCATCTGCTGCGCGGACCTCGCCCATTACGTGAAGGATTCCCAGTCCGCGGCTTTTTTTTACCGCGACGGCAAGATCATCACGGGCGAGACCATGGACGGCATCGACGCCTACGTGGCGCGCGAGGCGGCGGCGGCCGAGCAGGCCAGGTTCGGGGCCTGCGCCATGAACACGGCCCTGGCCGAGGCCTTCATGATGCTGCGCGCCGTGGAGATGGGCCTTGGCTCCTGCTGGGTGGGCATGTTCGACGAGGCCAACATCAAGGCCCGCTTCGCCATCCCCGAGGGCATGCGCATCGTCAACATCCTGGCCGTGGGTCGCCCCGACGAGCCGGAAGTTTATCCGCGCAAGCGCAAGGCCTTGGAAGAGATAGTGTTGTGACGGACGAGGCCGGGGCGGGCGGCGTGAGTCCCGTTCCCCCGGCCTCAGTCGATGCTTAAGATGACGTTGAAGGCCTTGAAGAAGAACCAGACCTGATCGTTGACCGTGATATTGAGATTTTCCACCGACTTGGCAGTGATGAGCGCGCACATGGGCGTGCCGCCGGAAAGTTCGCCCAGGATTTCCACGGCCACGCCGTCGCCGCGCACGCCGGTGATCCGGCCGGCGAAGTTGTTGCGGGCGCTCGTGAGGAGCTTGCGGCTGTCCTTGCCGATAAGGATCTCCGGGGGCTTCACCAGCGCCGTCACGGCCAGGCCTTCGGCCAACCCCATCCCTTCGTAGCTTTCGGTGGTGATGACGGACACCAGCTCGAGGCCGTGCTGGGCGGTCATGGACACTTCCGTCAAAAGCGGCCCCTTGCGGACGCTGGCGACCCTGGAGAAAAAGACGTTTCTGGCGCTGGACTGCATGGCGTATCCGTCGCTCCTGGGACTGAAGGTGGGTGGAGGCGGGCGTCGTCGTTCCGCCCGCGAGGGCGGCGAGGTCCTGGCGGACCGCCTGCGCCTTGCTATCAAGCGATTCCGGGCTTGTCATCCCGGACACGGCGCGTCTTCATGGAGCGTGGGCGCGAACGGCGCGTGCGAAGCTGGCCTTGGAGCCGCAGCGTGGCGGCCAGCCGCGACGGGCGCAGCGCGCCGTCCACGGCCAGGGCGCCGTTGTAGTCCAGAACCAGATGCCGGGCCTTGATGGGGGCTGGCCGGGAATGGTGAACAGCGCCATATTCCTTCCCTATCGAACTGCCGCCGGGATGCGGCGGGGTCAGCGGCCCGCCTCGAAGGCCTTGCGGGCGGCCGCGGCCGTGCCGGGAAAATCCGAAAACACGCCGTCCACGCCCAGGGCGAAGAACTGCGCGTATTCCTTGGCCGGATCGCCGGCGTAGTCCGGGGCCAGGAAGCGGGATTCGTTGCGGAAGGTGTAGGGATGGACGAGCAGGCCCACGGCGTGGGCGTCGGCCACCAGGGTCGTGGCCGGGGCAAGGCTCCCGTCCGGGTTCTGGGGTACGATGAGGCGCTTGTCGGGGCCGATGCCCCGGGCGAAGCCGGCGATGGCCGCAAGCGCGGCCGGGGTCGTCAGGTCGCCGTAGGTGCGCGGGTCGCCGGCCAGGACCAGGTCGTAGGGCCGTTTGTCCGGCGACTCGTAGAGCAGGATCAGGGGAGCCCGGGTCATGCCGTGAAGTTCCTGGAGGTTTCCCGGCTCGAAAGACTGGATGAAAACCGGGGCGTCGGGCGCGTCGTAGCCGTTTTCGCGCAGGACGGTCACCAGGCGGGGTTCCAGGGGCAGGCCGATGGAGCGGAAATAGGAAGGGTGCTTGGTCTCGGGATAGAGCCCGACGACCCGGCCCGTCTCCTTTTCCTTGGCCCTGGCCAGGGCGACGATCTCGTCGAAGGTGGGGACGGCGTAGAGCCCGTCGTGGCCGTGGTCCCGGAAGGGCAGTCGCTCCCTGGCCCGCAGGGTCTTGATCTCGGCAAGGCTGAAGTCCTCGGTGAAAAAACCCGTCACGGGAACGCCGTCGATGACCTTGGTCGTCTTGCGCTCGGGAAATTTGTCCGCCACGTCCGTGGTGTCGGAAATCTCGTTTTCGTGGCGTGCGACGAGGATGCCGTCTTGGGTCGCCACGAGGTCGGGCTCGATGAAGTCCGCGCCCATGTCGATGGCAAGCGCGTAGGAGGCGAGCGTGTGTTCGGGCAGGTGGCCGCTGGCGCCGCGATGGCCGATGACGATGGGGCGGGGCGTGGGAGTTTCGGCCATGGCGGGCGCTCCCTGGGCGAGGGCGGCGCAAAGCGCCGCCAAAAGGATGCGGGCGAGGTGGGGAAGCGATGCGCGCGCGGACATGTCGCCTCCTCGGCGCGCCGTGGCAACCCCGCGGGCGAACGGGCGCGCGAAAAGCGGGACGCCGCCCCGGTCGGAGGCGGCGTCCCGCGGATTCCCTATTCGGCCGGGCTCTCGGCCGGGGTCTCGACGATCTCGGCCGCTTCCGGAGTCTCTTCCGGGGTGATGTGGTCGCGCCAGTAGATCAGTCGCTGGCAGTTGGGGCAGCTGAGGATCTGGACGCCCTTTTGCAGCTCGATGAAGGACTGGGGCGGGATGGAGATGTGGCAGCCCGAGCAGACGCCGGCGTCCACGGGCACGATGACCGGATTTTTGAGCCGCGAGCGGATGAATTCGTAGCGCTGGAGGATGGGCTTGGGCACGGCGGTGCCGGCCACGGCGCGACGGGCGTCCAGCTCGGCCAGCCGGGCCTTGGCCTCGGCGATGCGCTCGTCCAGGCTCTGGCGGGCCACGGCCAGCTCGGCGTCGAGCTCCGTGCCCTGTTCGTCGATGGACTTGAGTTCCTGGTTCTGGCGAGTGAGCTCGTCGGCCACGGTGATCTTCTCTTCCTCGCGGCCGCGGTTCTGCTTCTCCAGGTTGTCCATCTCACGCATCATGGCGTGGTATTCCTTGGTGTTGCCGACCTGCATCATCTTGCTTTTGCTTTTTTTCAGCCGCATGGAGTCGGTCTCGATCTCCGTCTCCAGGCGCTTTTGCTGGTCGTTGAGATACTTGAGCTTGTCGCGAATGATCTCGGCGCTCTCTTCGATCTCCTGGCGGCGCTTTTCGAGCTCGGTGATGCGCTGGGGAGCCCGTTTGAGTTCGTCCTGGAGGACGACGATCTCGTCGTCCACCTTCTGCAAGACCACCAGTTGCTCGATTTGTTTCAAATACATGGGGTTCTCCGCGTTGTTATTCGGTTCCACGGGCGGCAGGTCCCTGCGGAACATACGCCGAAAACGGATCGTTTCCGGGGAAAAAGCGCACGGTCGGGCCGTCCTGTCCCAGAGACTCGGCCAGCGATGCGGCGAAACGGCGCATCATGACCTCCTCCAGGCTGAAGTGGCCCACGTCGAGGATGCACCGGCCCGGCGGCACGGCCTGGGCTTGATGGTACTTGAGGTCGCCGGTGAGGAACACGTCCGCGCCGGCGGCGAAGGCGCGCCCGGCCATGTCCGCGCCGGAGCCGGGGCAGTAGGCCAGGCTGGACACGGTCTCGGGCTCCTCGCCGGCCAGGGTGAAGAAGCCGCGCGGCAACAGCGCGGCCAGCCGGCCGAGGAACGCGCCGAAGGGCAGGGGGACGGGCAGACGGCCCACCAGGCCGTAGCCATAGGCGTCGGCGGGCGCGGCCAGCTCGGTCAGGGAAAAAAGAGACGCCTCGGGGCAGGCCGCGGCGGCCAGGACCCGGGATTTGCGGCGCGGCGCGAAGACCGCTTCCACGAGTCCCGACTCCGGCGGGGCCAGGGTCACGCCCGGCAGGGCGGCCAGGGCGTCGCGCAGGGTTTCGGGCGCGGCGGCCGCGAAGCGCGCCGCCAGATGGCGCTCCTCGCCGGCCGGCTCCAGCACGCGCCGCTCGGCAAGGCCGAGCGCCTCGGCCAGCCAGGCCGGCGGCCCGCCCACGGCCGTGTCCAGGGAGGTGTGGGCGGCGTAGAGCCAGGCGCCGCGAGACAGGACCATGGCCAGGATGCGGTGGTGGTCGTCCACCCGGTCGGGTAGGCGCGGAGACAGCGTCAGGGGATGGTGGACGAGCAGGAACTGCGCTCCCCAGGCCAGGGCTTCGGACACGAAGGCAGGGGTGGGGTCAAGGGCCACGGCCAGCTTGTCGCAGGCCTCCCGCGTACCGGCGATCTGCACGCCGCTGCGGTCCCAGGAGGCTGCCCGGCCGGGAACGGCCGTTTCCTCGATTGCGGCGACGAGTTCGGTTACGCGCATGACGCCGCGGGAAAAGCGCTTGAAGCGGCCGCCGGGCCTTGCCGCGTCGCGGTCCGGGCCGCGACGGCCGTGTCTTTTTGGGGGAGGGTCTGGGTGGCCATGTATCCTTCGTGGTGGGCCTACCAGGATTCGAACCTGGGACCTGCCGGTTATGAGCCGGTGGCTCTACCAACTGAGCTATAGGCCCATGCCGTGTTCGCGAACTTGTTTTTATAAGCCGCGCCGGCGAAGGCTGTCAAGGGGACGGCCGCCGCCGGCCGGCTGCCGCGTCAAGCGGCGCGCCGTGCGTTCGAAACCGACGGTCGAATGGGCCATCGCCCCGGCAAAAACGCCGGGGCGCGCTTCACGAACCCTTGACGTGGGCGATGGCCGCCCGGCCGGCCTTGGCCCCTTCGCCCACGGCCACGCTGATCTGCATGAAACGCCCCACGCAGTCCCCGGCCGCGAACACCCCGGGCACGTTGGTCTTCTGCTCGCTGTCCGCCTCGATGAAGGCTCCGCGCGTCGTCACGCCGAGGGTCTTGGCGAAGTCCAGGGCCGAGGCCTGACCCATGGCCACGAAAAGCCCGTCCGCCGCCACCCGCCCGCCGTCCTCCAGCACGGCCTCGGTCATGGCCGGCTCGCCGGCGAGGCTGGCGATCCTGGCGGTCGAGACCGGGATGCCGGCCGCTTCGAGCTTGGCGGCGAACCCGTCGCCCATGGCCGGTTCCTTGCCCTGGGTGTATACGGCGACGTCCTTGGTGAAGTTGGTCAGCTCCAAAGCCTGGTTGGCGGCGTAGTTCCCCTCGCCCACCACCAGCACCTTGCGGCCCCGGAAGAAGAAGCCGTCGCAGCTGACGCAGTAGGAGACGCCCTTGCCCTCGTAGTCGGCGATGTTGCTGATCCCCGGCCGCACCCGGGTCACGCCCGCGGCGATGACCACGGCCTTGGCCTCGTATTCGTCCTGGTCCGTGGCCACGTGGAAGGAGCCGTCGTCGTTTATGTGCACGGCCAGGGCCCGCTGGCAGAAGATGCGCGCGCCGAAGCGCTCGGCCTGGCGCAGGCCGCGGTCGATGAGCTCCCGGCCGGAGACGGTCTCCGGGAAACCGAAGTAGTTGTCGATGTCGTAGTCGCCGGCGATTTTGGGTTCGCAGCCGACGACCACGGTGTCCATGCCTGCCCGGGCCGTGTAGATGGCGGCCGAAAGTCCGGCCGGGCCCGCGCCGATGATCAGGCATTGCGTGTGCTGCATGTGCGTCCTCCAGAGTGAAAACGGGTCGTCGAACGGCCCGGCGAAAGTGTGTTCGAACCGGAACGGCCCTGGGTTGAAGCGCCGTCGCGGAAGCCGGCTGGACGGGCCACGGCGTTGTCATCATGCCGCGGCTGGGCTAGAAGAATAAGACAGTTTCCGCGACGCGGGAAGAGGAGTGCGCGACATGGAGCGTGGAGACGGGCGCGACGGACCCCTGGCCGCCAGTGAGGCGCTTTTCCGTATGGCCTTCGAAGGAGCCAACGAAGGGCTTTGCATCGTGGATGTCGACGGGCGCTTCACGCGGGTCAACGAGGCGCTGTGCCGCTTTTTCGGCCGAACCTCCGAGCGGCTGCTGACCATGGGCATAAACGACCTGGCCCATCCCGAGGACCGGGACGTGACCCCTCGCTACCTGGCCCTGGCCCTGGCCGGCCGGCGCGAGCATTTCCGGTTTGAAAAGCGTTTCCTCCACGCCTCGGGCAAGCCCCTCTGGGGCCGGGTGTCGGCCCGCCTGGTCCGGGACGGCCAGGGCCGGCCCGTCCATTTCATCGCCCATGTCCTGGACGTGACCGGCTCCCGGCGCGCCGCCGAGGAGCGCGCCCTGCACACCCGCACCCTCGAGGCCCTGCTGCGCCTGGGCCGCCGACGCGAGGCCTCCCTGCCCGAACTGGCGGACGAGGTGGTGGCCATGGCCGCCTCCCTGACCGGCAGCCGGGCCGGGTTGTGCGCGGTCTTCAATCCCAACCGCCGGGGCATGGACCTGCTCGCCGCCGATCCCGAAGCCCTGGCCGCCTTCGGCCTTCCCCCGGACGTCGCCTCCTTCCACATGTCTTCCGTCGGCATCGACAGCGACGACTGGCCCTCGCTTCTGGCCGTGGTCGGCAACATCGCCGGTTCCGGGGGCGGGGACGCCCCGGCGGCGACGCTGCGGCGGCATCTCGTCGCGCCGGTGTCCGACGGCGCTTCCACCAGGCTTGTCCTGGTCGTGGTGGACAAGGCCGAGCCCTATGTCGACGCGGACGTGGGCCGGCTTTGCCTGCTTGGCGATGGCGTCATCGCCCACATCAACAACCACCGCCGGGAACGCGACCTGGAGCGGGCCCGCAGCCAGGCCGAGACGGCCAACCGGGCCAAGAGCGGCTTTCTGGCCAACATGAGCCACGAGATCCGCACGCCCCTTTCCGGCATCATCGGGCTCACGCAGATGGCGCTCAGCATGTCACCCCGGCCGGAGCTGCGCGAGAACCTGGAGATGATCCTGGATTCCTCGCGGTCGCTGCTCGGCATCGTCAATGACATCCTGGACTTTTCCAAGATTGAGGCCGGCAAGATGGAGTTTTCGCCGGTGGATTTCGATCTGCGCGAGACGCTCGACCGCACCATGAAGCCGTTCCACTTCTCGGCGCGGCAAAAGGGGCTGAGGCTCGCCACGCGCCTCGACCCGAAACTGCCCGACACGCTGCACGGCGACCCGGACCGCATCATGCAGGTGGTACGCAACCTCGTCGGCAACGCCCTCAAATTCACCGACAAGGGCGAAGTGGCCGTGTCCATCCGCCTGGACCGGCCCGGCGACCCCATGCGCGTGGCCTGCGCCGTGCGCGACACCGGCATCGGCATTCCGGCCGAGCGCATGCCCGACCTCTTTCAGGTTTTTTCCCAGATCGAGCAGTCGCGGTCCAAGCTCTACGGCGGCACGGGCCTGGGACTGGCCATCAGCCGTCGGCTGGTGGAGATGATGGGTGGAACCATCGGCGTCGAGAGCAAGCCGGGCAAGGGCAGCGTCTTTTCCTTCACCGTCTCCCTGCGCCCGGCCCAGGAGGCCCGGCGGGAGCCGGCCGGCCAGGATGCGGCCGCCCCGGCCGGCGGCTTCGCGGGCCTCAAGGTGCTGCTGGCCGAGGACAACCAGGTCAACCGGCTCTTCCTGCGGCATTTTCTGGTGGAAGCCGGCTGCGAGGTGCGCATCGCCGGTTCCGGGGGCGAGGCGCTGGCGCATCTGGGCGAAAGCCCCGCCGACGTGGTGCTCATGGACATCCAGATGCCGGAGATGGACGGGACCGAGGCCACCCGGCGCATCCGGGCCGGCGAGGCCGGGGAGGCGGCCTGCAAGGTGCCCATCGTGGCCTTGACCGCCTACAGCATGAAGGGCGACCGCGAGCGGTTCCTGTCCGTGGGGCTCGACGACTACGTGTCCAAGCCGGTGGACGTGGAGGAACTCTTCGCGGCCATGCGCCGGGTGCTCTCCCGCGCGGCCGAGGGAAGCCCGGCCGTGGGCCACGTCCGACGGGAAGCCATGGACATGGGGTATTACGAACAGCGCGGCAAGCGCGAGTTCGCCCTGGAGATCAGCCGGCTGTTCCTCGAGGAGAGCCCGGCCGTGGCGGCCGCCCTGGCGACGGCCGTGGCCGGGGAGGACTGGCCGGCGGCGGCCGACCAGGCCCACAGCCTGCTCGGCATGGCCGTGCCGCTGCGCGCCCGCGGGCTGGCCGAGGACGCGCGACGGCTCCAGGGTGCCGCCCTGGCCGGCGACGCCGCGGCCGTGCGCGAGATCGCCGCGGCCGTGCTGAGCGACCTGGACGACGTGCAGCGGGCCATTCGCGACATGCTCGACGCGGCGGGGAAAGCGGCCAAGTGATTTGTTTGCGGCAGGAGCGGCCCTAGCCGGTCACGTCCAGGCAGAAAGCCGCACCGCCGTCGCCGCCGCCGATAAGCCGCCGGCCGTCGGCCGACCAGGCCAGGCAGACGACGCGCCGGTTTTCCAGCACGAGCAGGGGCGCGGCCGCCTTGCGCTCGGGCATCCCCAGAAAGACCACGCCGCCGTCGAAGCCCCCGGCCACCAGCGGCAGGGCCGGATGGGCGGCCACAGCCCCGAGCAGGCCGTGCTCGAACGCGCCGAAGACCAGGGCCTCGCGCGCGGCCGGATCGACCGCGGCGTTCACAGGCCAGCCCACGAAGGCCTGTTCGCCTCCTGTCCACAGCGTGTTCCCGTCCTGGGAGAACGACAGGCAGCGCACCTTGGCCGGATATCCCTCCAGCAGATAGCCGGCGGCCTGCTCCAGGTCGTAGACGCGCACGCTCTTGTCCTGGGTGGCGCAGGCCATCTTCCCCCCGTCGGGCGAAAAGGCCAGAGTCAGGTTGGCGCCGGGGCCGTCGAAAGCGTTGCCCGGCGCGCCGGGGCGCGGCGGGGCGTAGACCGTGACCCCGTCGTAGTGGGCGGCGGCCAGGGCGCGTCCGTCGGGGGGCATGGCCAAACCGCCGACCGTGGCCGGCAGTTCGGGCAGCACGGACGGAGTCAGGCTCTCCCCGTCGAAAAGAACCACGGCCTTGCCGCGCGAGACGGCCAGCACCGCGCCGTCGCGGCCGGCCGCAGCGTGCTCGATCCACTGCCCGGGGAAGCTCGCCAGTTCCAGACTCTCGCCGTCGGGGCGGGTGAGGACGGCCTTGCCGTCGTCGCCGCCGGTGAGAAAGCCTTGGGGCGCGGCGGCCAGGCACAGGGCCGCGCCGGCGTGGACAGGGGCGCGGGTTGTTCCGCCCGAGGCGACGTCGAAAAGGGCCAGCGTGCCGTCGCCCAGGGCGAAGGCGGCCGTGCCCCCGTCCGGACTCAGGGCGCAGGCGCTGACGTAGGCGTCGAGGGAGGCGGTGACAAGGCCCGGCAACTGGGGGTCCGGCGAAAAGCTCATGCGTTCCCTTCCTTGGCCGCGCAGGCGGCGAGTCC
The DNA here is from genome assembly GCF_029978005.1 of Solidesulfovibrio sp. Taxonomy (GTDB): domain Bacteria; phylum Desulfobacterota; class Desulfovibrionia; order Desulfovibrionales; family Desulfovibrionaceae; genus Solidesulfovibrio. The sequence goes on from NZ_JARKOZ010000145.1 coordinate 9,796, forward strand.
TTTTTCCAGAGCCTGCCGGTCGAGGCCCCGGCCGATGAACACGGCCCGGCTGGTGCGCGCCTCGTCAGGCTTAAACGGCGCGCCCCAGGCGGTTTCGAGGTACATGTGCACGCCCTGGAAAATGAAGCGCTGCGTGGTTCCGGCCACGGCCATGATGCCCTTGCAGCGGTAGATGTCCTGGCCGCGCTCGCGAAGGAGGCCAGAGAGGAACTCGCCGAGCTTTTCCGGGTCCAGCGGCGCGTCGATAGCCAGGCTCACGCTTGCAATGCCGTGGTCGTGCTCGTGGGCCTGGCCGGCAAGGGCGGGATGGCCGAAGAGCAGCCGGCCGATGTCGAAGGCCTTGCGGTCCAGCAGCTTGTCGATGGGCACATCGCAGCGCACGGCGCGCACGATCTCGGCCGTGTCGTTGAGGCGTCGTATCGTGGCCTCGATCCCGGCCAGTTCGTCGGCGTCCACGAGGTCGGTCTTGTTGAGGACGACCAGGTCGGCGTAGACCGCCTGTTCCAGGGCTTGCCGGTTTTCCGCCACGTGGCGGGGGAAGTGGACCGCGTCCACCACGGTGGTCACCGAATCCAGGGCAAAGGCCTCGCCGGTGTCCTCGTCCATGGCGAAGGTCTGGATGATGGCCGCCGGATCGGCCAGGCCGGTGGTCTCGAGCAGCACGCCGTCGAAGGCCCCAAGGCGCCTGGCCAGGCCGCCGAGCACGCGGATGAGGTCCCCGCGCACCGAGCAGCAAACGCAGCCGTTGTTCATCAGGTGGATCTCCTCGTCCGAGGAGACGATCAGTTCGTTGTCGATGCCGATTTCGCCGAACTCGTTGACGATGACGGCGAATCTGCGGCCGTGGTTCTCGGACAGGACGCGGTTGAGCAGGGTTGTCTTGCCGGCGCCGAGAAAGCCGGTGAGGACGGTGACGGGAATGGACGGCATGGGAAACCCCCGAAGTCGAAGTCGGCCCCGGGGGTACCATCAAACCGGGCAAAGGGCCAGGGGAGGCTATTGCCTGGGGGCGAAGGCCTCCTCGAAATCGATCCACTCCCGGCCGCGTTCCAGGGCGCGCTCCTCGGTGTTGCCGGCCGTGCCCAGATGGGACACGCGCCCTGACGGGTCGCGGATGTCGACGCTGAAGGAGGCGCAGTAGTCGCCCCCGGGGGTGAGTTCGATATGAAAGCCCTTGTAGCTGCTGGTCAGATGTTGCATGGCGTCCTCCTGCGTGTCGTACGCCCAGACTCTCTCTTCTCTTTTGAGAAGGATAATCATTGTCCTGCCATTCGCAACCTGGAAAGCGCCTGAGGCTCCGAGAGCCGTACTCCCAGCCGCATTGTCAAAATTGGAAAAAGAGCGCCGCCCCGTGGAGAGGTGGGGCGGCGCCTGATCCACGTCGGGAGAGGGGTGCCGGCGCGGACCAAATGCGGTCGAGCCGGGGACGCGATCGGCGGTCGGCCTCCGGCTGACGGGCGTGGCTAGTCTTCCACCTTGCCGATGGTAGTCACGCAGCAGATCTTGTCCCAGGCGTAGTAGGTGTTGCGCGTCTCTTCGCCGACCTTGACGGTGACGCGCACGAATTCGTCGCCGAGAAACAAGGTGGCCCCTTCGAAGACGTTCCCGTCGTTGACCTGTATTTTCACGCCCTTGCGCAGTTTGCGCGACAGGGTGCCATGCACCGGGGACGAGGCGTATTCAAAGACTTTTTCCAGGGTCTGCTTTTCCATGCTGGCTCCTCTTTCACAAAATGGGTAAAATTCGACACCGGTACCACTTAACGCTTCTGGGGCAAAAAGCAACGACAAAAATAATGCCTCGAAGAGATGGAATTATTGTAATGTTAAAAATTAATAATTACATGTAGTTGAATCAGTGCTTTTGCCGCATTGAAAACAAGGGCGAAACGTGATTTCGGGGCGGTGCGCATCGGCCGTCGCGGTGGCGAGGCAACGCCAATTGTGTAAGGAGGGTAGAGGCAGCGCAGGCAGACGGGCCGCAGTCAGACCTTGACCGGGGCGTCGTCGGCGCCCAAGGCGGCGGCCAGGGCCCGAAAGAAGGGCTCCCGGGCCTGCCGCTCGCGCCAGGGCGTGTGGCCGCAGCGCGGCAGCACGAGGCAGCGCAGTCCCGGCAGGCCGGACAGGGGCTCGCGCACGCCGGCCACGGGATGGGGATCGTGGTCGCCGTGCAAGACGATGACAGGGCAGCGCAGGGAGCGCGCCCGGCGCAGGAGTTCGCCGCTGCGGCGCAGGGCCGCGGCCTCGGGCCAGACGGCGGCGAAGATCGCGGCCTGGGCGTTTGTGGGCGGCATGGCGTCCGCGTTCTCGTCGCCCGGGGGCAGGGGATCGTAGGCGTCCGCCCGGGCGAAAAGTGCGCCGAGCCTGGCCAGGCCGGCGTCGTCCAGGGCTTCGGCGCGGGCGAGCAGCCCATGGGCTTCCAGGCGCTCCCCGGCAGGAAGGCGGTCCAGGCGGGTTTGCGTCATGCCTGCGGCGTAGCGTTCTTCGAAGGGGCCGCTCCCGACCAGGACCAGCCTGTTCACCAGATCGGGATGGCGCGCCGCAGTAAGCACGGCCAGCCAGGCTCCCCAGGAGTGGCCCACGCAGGCTACCGGCGGGGAGGCGGCCCGGCGCAGGCAGTCGGCCAGCTCCGCGATCTGGCCTTCCACCGAAAGGGCGGTCTGCAGCGGCTCCAGCACGCCGCCGCGCCTCGAGAGGACCCGGGCCACGGGGGCCATTTCGCCGGCGGCTCCGGGACCGCCGTGCACGACCGCGATCCGGTACGGGGCGGCGCCGTGTCGCCTGTGGCTATATCCCATTAAAATAATTATTAAAACATGGTAAAGTCAAAAAAGCATGCACATTTCCGAGGACGCGACTCCGGGTTTCCCGCGAGCCGGTCCGCCATGGCGATGGCCGGCCCCGATCCGGCGGCCGCAGCCGCCGGATCGGCCAGGGGCGGGGCTATTCGTCCTTGCCTTCCGGGCGCATGGACAGCACCGGGGCCTTGGCGGTCTTGATGACCTTCTCGGCCACGGAGCCGAACAGGATCTTGTCGATGCCCTTGCGGCCGTGGGTGCCGAGCACGATGAGGTCCGCCCCCACCTCCTCGGCCACGCTCACGATCTCCTCGGCCGCGTAGCCCGAGACCACCCGGCTTTCCACAGGCACGCCCGGGAAGTATTCCTTGATGAACGATTCCATGGTGTCCGTGGCGCCGCTGACGATGCCGGTCACGAAATCGTCGATGTAGCTGGCCTGGACGTGGAACTCCACATACTGGGTCAGGGACGGGGCCACGTACAGGGCCACGATCCGCGCGCCGCACAGCTCGGCCAGGGTTCTGGCGTAATCGGCCACCTTGGGGCTGACTTCGGAGAAATCCAGGGCGCACACGATGGTCTTGATCTGGACCATGACCTTAGCTCCTCGATGGGGTTGCGGGATGTCGACCCGGACACCCTAGCACGCGCCCGCGGGAAGCGGAAGATGCTTTTTCATGGCGGCCTGTTAGCGGCCGCGCAGCACGCGCTTTTGCCGGTAGCGCTCGATGGGGTCGGCCACCAGCCGGTTGAGCGCCAGGCAAAAGAGGATGGTGGCGGCCAGGGCGACCACGGGCAGGTGCTTTTTGCCCAGGAAGTACTCGGCCACCATGATGACGGTCCAGTGGGAGATGTAGATGGGGTAGGACAGCTCGCCCAGCGCCCGGTCGAAACGCATCTTCTTCGTGAGCAGGAAAAGAAACGGGATGCAGGCCATGGTGGCGGCGTAGAGGTAGAACTCCTTGCCCTTGGCCCCGGGCAGGCACTGGTAGCCGACGATGCCGGCCAGGTAGAGCGCGGCCACGGCCCACTGCGTGCGCCGGGGGACGCGGACGGCCCGCAGCCGGGCGTAGAGCCGGTAGGACAGGATGCCGCACAGGAAAAAGCCGCATTCGACCGGAAAGAAGCGCTGCTTCCAGGGGTCGAAGGGGAAGTCCTCGATGTAGACGAAGGACCGCAGCAGCAGGCTCGCGGCGACGCAGCCGACCAGAAAAGCGTTGGAGCGGCGCACGAGCCACGGCGCGAGCAGGTAGAAGACCAGCTCCAGGGAGATGGTCCAGGCCTGCGGAATGAGCAGGAAGAACCAGGCCGGCGTGGCCCGGTGCAGGGCGTCCCAGGCGAAGGACAGGGTTCCGGTCGCTGGGTCGAGGTGGGTGAAGAAAAGGACGTCCTGGCCGAGGATGGTCAGGTTGGCCCCGGCCAATAGCGCCGCCGTGCCCGGGGAGAGCGCCGGCAGCCAGGTCTGCCAGGGGCCGAGCAAAAGCGCCGTGTGCAGGCCGAACTTGAAGGCCAGGGACACGGCCAGGGAGAGGAAGAGCACCACCCAGTAGACCGGAAAGAGGCGCAGGAAGCGGTTGGTGTAGAAAAGCCGGCACCGTCCCGGTCCGGTGTACTTCTCGGACAGGATGAGGGCCATGTAGAAGCCCGAGATGATGAAGAAGACCTTGATCGCCATGTAGGCGTCGGTGAAGACGAGGCCGAAAAGGGGGCCGGTGTGGTTGATGACCACGGTCACGGCCAGAAGGAAGCGTACAAGACCCATAACGTCATGCCTCGGCCGGGGCCGGACCGCGTCGGGGCGGTCCGGCCCCGCCGCGTCAACCCTTGAGGGCCTTGGTGAGTTTTTCCTTGTCGTCGCTGAACAGCTTGTAGTTGATGGCGTCCTCCATGGCCTGGAAGCTCGCCTCGATGACGTTGTGGGAAACGCCCACCGTCACCCACCGCTTCGCGTTGTCGCCGGACTCCACCAGCACCCGGACGTGGGAGGCCGTGCCGCAGCCGCCCTTGCAGCATTGCTCGTCCTCGGCCGTGCCCGAGAGCACGCGCACCTTGAAGTCGAGCAGGCGCATCTCGGCCAGGCGCGGGTAGAAGCCGCGCAGGGCCTTACGGATGGCCTTGTCCAGGGCGTTTATGGGGCCGCGCCCGGTGGCGGCGGTGTGCTTGACCCGGCCGCCCACCTTGATCATGACCGTGGCCTCGGTCAGGGGCTCCATGCATTCGTAGGCGTTGTCGTCGAGCACCCGGTAACGGGTGACGGTGAAATAGCTGCGCGCCCGGCCGAGGACGCGGTTTAAAAGCAGCTCGTAGGAGGCCTCGGCCGCGGTGTACTCGTAGCCGTGGGCCTCGCGCTCCTTGATGGTGGTCAGAAGCTCCAGCACGAAGGGGTCGTTCTTGTCGAGCTCGAAGCCGAATTCCCGGGCCTTGTAGAGGATGTTGCTCTGGCCCGAGAGGTCCGACAGCAGCACCCGGCGCTCGTTGCCCACGGCCTCGGGCGCGATGTGCTCGTAGGTCAGCGGGTTTTTCACCACGGCCGAGACGTGCACCCCGCCCTTGTGGGCGAAGGCCCCGTCGCCCACGTAGGGCTGGTTGGAGGGCGGCTGCTGGTTGACCATCTCCGAGACGAAATGGGCCGTGGCCGTCAAAAGCGCCAGCTTGCCCTCGGGCAGGCAATCGATGCCCCGCTTGAGGGCGAGGGAGGGGATGATGGAGCACAGGTTGGCGTTGCCGCAGCGTTCGCCGTAGCCGTTTATCGTGCCCTGGACCTGCACGGCCCCGAGTTCCACGCCCTCCAGGGAGTTGGCCACGGCCACGCCCGAGTCGTTGTGGGCGTGGACGCCGAATTTCGCCCCGGGCAGGGCGGCCGTGGCCGCGGCCATGACGGCCCGGAAGTCCGAGGGCAGGGTGCCGCCGTTGGTGTCGCAAAGGACCAGCACGTCGGCCCCGGCCTCGTGGGCGCGCCTGAGCACCGCCAGGGCGTAGTCGGGATTGGCCTTGTAGCCGTCGAAGAAATGCTCGGCGTCGAAGAAGAGCTCCCGGAAGTGCGGGCGCAAAAACGCCAGGGAATCGCCCACCAGGTCGATGTTTCGCGGCAGGGTCGTGCCGAGCGCCTCGGTGACGTGGATGTCCCAGCTCTTGCCGAAAATGGTGGCCACGGGCGCGCCGGACTCCACCAGCGCCTTGAGGTTGGGATCGGCCTCGGCCGTGCCCCGGTGGTTGTGGGTGCTGCCGAAGGCGGCGATGCTGGCGGTCTTCAAATTGTAGTTGCGGATTTCCTCGAAGAACCGCTTGTCCGTGGGGTTCGATCCCGGCCAGCCGCCCTCGATGTAGGCCAGGCCCAGCTCGTCGAGCTTGAGCGCGATGCGCAGCTTGTCCTCGGTGGTGAGGCTGATGTCCTCGGCCTGTGTGCCGTCCCGCAGGGTGGTGTCGTAGCAAAGCACGCGTGGCATGGTGTGTCCTGAAGCGCCGCCGGCCGCCCCGACGGGGGGAAGGCCGGGGCCGGGTTGCCCGCGCCGGGGCCGAATGTTCCGGCACGGCGCGGGCCAAGGTTGTCCGGGAGCTTAAGTCCCGGTTAGGAGCAGGCTTTGGACGGCGCTTCGGACAGGCCGAAGGCGTCGTGGAGCGTGCGCACCGCCAGTTCGAGATACTTCTCCTCGATGAGGCAGGTAATCTTGATCTCGGAGGTGGCGATCATGAGGATGTTGATGTTCTCTTTTTTGAGCAGCGTGAACATGGTCGAGGCCACGCCCGAGTGGCTGCGCATGCCGACGCCGATGACCGAGACCTTGCACACGTGCACGTCGTGCTGGATGTCCTCGGCCCCGATGTCCGGCTGGAGTTTCTCCAGGATGGCCAGGGTCTGGGGCAGGTTGGCCCGGGAGATGGTGAAGGTCATGTCCGTGCGGCCGTCGCGACCGGTGTTCTGGATGATCATGTCCACCAGGATGCCGGCTTCGGCGATGGGCGAGAAGATGGCGGCGGCCACCCCGGGGCGGTCCATGACGTTCCTGACCGTGATGCGGCACTGGTCCTTGTCGTAGGCGATTCCCGAAACCAGGACGTCTTCCATATCCGTATCCTCCGAAGTGACCAGCGTGCCCGGATCGTCGCTGAAGGTCGAGCGGACCCTGACCGGGACGTTGAATTTCTTGGCGAACTCCACCGAACGGATCTGCAGGACCTTGGCTCCCTGGCTGGAGAGTTCGAGCATCTCGTCGTAGGTGATGCGGTCGAGCTTGCGCGCGGTGCGGCACAGGTTGGGGTCGGTGGTGTAGACGCCGTTGACGTCCGTGTAGATCTCGCAGACCTCGGCTTCGAGGGCGGCGGCCAGGGCCACGCCCGTGGTGTCGGAGCCGCCCCGGCCCAGGGTCGTCACGCGGCCGTGGCAGTCCACACCCTGGAAGCCGGCCACCACCAGCAGGTCGAAATCCGCCAGCATGGCCTTGATCCGCGGCGCGTCGATCTCCATGATCCGGGCCCGGGTGAAGTTGGAGTTGGTGGTGATGGGGATCTGGTGGCCGAGAAGCGACCGGGCGCGCAGGCCCGCGTCCTTGGCCAGCATGGTGAAAAGGGCGACCGAAACCTGTTCGCCCGTGGTGACCAGGACGTCGAGCTCGGCCGCATCGGGGTCGGCGGAAAATTCCCTGGCCTGGGCCAGGAGCCGGTTGGTCTCGCCGGACATGGCCGAAAGGGCCACCACCATCTTGTAGCCCAGGGCATGGGACTTCTTGACGCGGTCGAGGACCAGGCGCATGCGCTCGAGGCCCTTGACCGACGTGCCGCCGTATTTCTGCACCATTATTCGCATGGCTTCCTCCAGATAAGGGGGCGGGGTCGCCTGGCCCGGCCCGCCGTCACGATCCGCAATCCGGCATGGCGCGCGTCCGCTGGGCGAGGGCGGCCAGGGCCAGCCGGCCCCGTTCGCCCGCGGCCGTCAGCCGGCAGCGCCGGCCGGCCTCGGCCGGCAGCCAGTCGATCTCCAGGCGGTCGGCGGGCATGGCCAGGAGGGGGAGATATTCGGCCCACTCCACGATCACGAGGGCATCGTCGGCCGCCCCGGACTCCAGCTGCTCCTCGACGCAGGGATCGCCGCCCGGGATCCGGTACAGGTCCACGTGGCGGATCTCCGGCCGGGTGGGGTAGACGTTGACGATGTTGAAGCTGGGGCTGGCGACCTCGGCGTCGTCGCCGCCGGGAAGCGCCCCGGCCAGTCCCCGGACCAGCGTGGTTTTGCCCGAACCGAGGCCGCCGCGCAAGAGCAGCGCTACACGCGTTTGGGGCGCGATCGCGACCGCCGCCAGGGCGCGGCCCAGGGCCAGGGTGGACGCCTCGTCCGGAAGCGTCAGGAAAAGGGGTTGGCTCGGGTCCATCGGGCCGGGCTATTGCTTCTCCACGAGGGTGCCCAGGATGTCCCGCATGCCGATGATGCCGACCACCTTGCCGGCCTCGACCACGGGAACGGTGTGGAAGCCCTTGTCGGTCATGAGCGAGGCCACCTCGTCGATGCCGGTCTCCGGCGAAACCACCGTGGGGTGCCGGGTCATGGCGTGGGCGGCGGTCAGGGCCGACATCTTCTCCACCTCCCGGTCCAGGTCCTTCATGGAACCCAGGGGGATGAAGCCGTCCAGGAGGGAGAAGACCGAGGGCAGGGACAGCTTTTTTTGCTGGGCCACCAGATCGGCCTGGCACAGGATGCCGGTGAGCGCGCCGGAAGCGTCCACCACCGGAACGCCGTTGTAGCCCTGGTCGAAGAGCAGCTTGGCCGCGACGCTTATTTCCGTATCTTCGGTGATGGTGACGACGCCGGTGGTCATCACGTCCTTGGCTTTGAGCATGGTCACTCCGTGATCGCCCGGGGCAGCATGTCGGCGATTTCCGACGCCAGATTGCCCCGTCTGGGGTAGGCGGCGGCAAGTCGTTCGCCGCCGAGCCCATGCCAATACACCGCAAGGCAGGCGGCAAGCAAGGGGGTATGGGGGCCGGCCAAAAGCGCGGCGGCGAGGCCCGAAAGCACGTCGCCGGAGCCTCCCACAGCCAGGTTGGGGGCGATGATCGGCGAAACGGCCGCCGTGCCGTCCGGCGCGGCCACCACCGTGGCCGGGCCCTTGAGCACGGCCACGCAGCCGTATTTCGCGGCCAGCTCCCGGGCGCTGGCCAGCCTGTCGGCCTCGATCCCGGGAACGTCGCGGCCGAGCAGCCGGGACGCCTCGCCTGGATGGGGCGTGATCACCGTTTCGGGCGGCAGCTTGGCGGCCAAGGCCGGCCGTCCGGCCAGGAAATACAGGCCGTCGGCGTCTAGCACCAGCCGGCAGGGCAGGGGGAGCAGGGCATCCAAAAACGCCCCGGTCTCCTCGTGGCGGCCAAGGCCCGGTCCCAGGGCCACGACGTTGGCCCCCCGGCAGAACTCCCGCACGGCCTCGGCCTCGGCCGGTGTGAAATGGCCGCCCGCGCCCATGGGCATGGTCATGACGTCCGGAAAGCCGGCCTTGAGCGCCACTTCGGCCGCGCCGGGACAGGCCACGCTCACCAGCCCCGCGCCGCTTCGAAGCGCCCCCAGCGCGGCCAGAAGCGGCGCGCCGGTCAGCCCCCGGCTGCCGCCGACCACCACCACCCGGCCGGCGCTGCCCTTGTGCAGCACCGGCGACACCGGACCGAGCGCCTCCACGATGCCCGGGGCGATGCGAAACGCCCGGCAGGGATGGCGCTCCTTGACCACGGGCGGGATGCCGATCTCGCGCACCAGCAGCTTGCCCACGTACGGCGCGGCCTCGGCCGTGACGAGCCCGGTCTTGGCCGCCTCGAAGGCGACCGTCGCCCGCGCCCGCACGGCCACGGGCGACGGCCGGCCCGTCTCGCCGGAAAGGCCCGAGGGAATGTCCAGGGCGAAGACGTAGGCCCGGTCGGCCAGGGCGTCGACCGCCTCGACCACCCGGGCGAATTCCGGCCGCAGTTCCCCGGAAAAGCCCGTGCCGAGCAGGCCGTCAACAATGACGTCCGGGACGTCGCGCCAATCCACCTTGGCCAGCGGCAGCATGGGCAGGCCCAGTTTCGCCGCCAGCCTGGCGTTGTAGCCGGCCGCGCCCTTGTACCGCCCGCGCGGCCGCGCCAGCGCGATGCGTACCTTCGCGCCGCGACCGGCCAGATGCCGGGCCAGGGCCACGGCGTCGCCGCCGTTGTTGCCCGGACCGGCCAGCAGCAGCACCGATTTGTCGGAAACGTCGCCGATTTCGCCGAGCAGCGCATGCATGGCCTCGCGGCTGGCGTTCTCCATCAAGGCCAGGAACGACATGCCGCACTCGGCCACGCTGGCCGCGTCCCAGGCGGCTATTTCGGCCGGGGTAGGGAGTGGGTCGAAGTAGAGGGGATGGTGAGGATGGGGAGGGGAGAAAGACATGATAAGATGCCTCCGGCGGCCGGGGGGAATGATTCCCCCCGGACCCCCTCGACGGGGGGCGGATGAGGGTAAGCGGGTGGGGAGGTGTTCCTGTTGGCGGTTGTCCGTCGGTGAGGCCGGAATTTTCCCGGCGATGCCGTCGCTTCGCTCCAGGCTCGCCGTAAAAATTCCGGCCTCACGGGGCCGTCGCCCCTCCGGGGCGAAGTTTAAAGGAATTTTACTTTGAAAACCTCTTCAAGACAAATACTTAAAGAAAGTTATCCAAGTTCTTGAAATGCGGCGCTTCGCCGCTGGCCCCCGACCACATGCCCCGACGCTCCGCACGACGACTGTCAGCCCCGCCCGCTTGCCGTTTCCCCGTCGAGGGGGTCCGGGGGGCATCATGCCCCCTGGCCGCCGGAGGCATCTTCCCTCTCCCTGTTCCTCTCCCTTGCCCCCACGTCCTCCTTCCTCTCCCGCTTCCCCTTCCGCCACTTCCCGCATCCGCTCGCCGCTTCCAGCACCACCACCGCCGCGGCGGTGGCGCGCTCGTGGGTGACGCTGACGTGCCAGGACGTCGCGCCGAGGTTTTGGGCGCGTTCCAGGGCAGGTCCGTGGAGGGTGAGGGTGGGGCGGCCGAGGGGGTCGGGGAGGATTTCGAGGTGCTGGAAGGTGACGCCTTGGGCGAAGCCGGTGCCGAGCGCCTTGGAGGCGGCTTCCTTGGCGGCGAACAGCCCGGCCACGCGGCTTGCCGGGCGCGGCGGCAGGGAGGCGCGTTCGGCCGGGGTGAGGATGCGTTCGAGGAAGCGGTCGCCGAAGCGGTCCAGGGCCGAGGCGATGCGCGGCAGTTCCACGAGGTCGAGGCCGAGGCCGAGAATCACGGCCGGGGTCCTTATTCGGGGAAGGCGGCGATGATGCCGGCCATGGTGGAGACGGCTTCGGTGAGGCCGGTCATGATGGCCCGGGCGATGATGCTGTGGCCGATGGAGTATTCGCTGACGCCGCTGACGTGGGCGAAGGCGTATATGTTGTCGTAGTCCAGGCCGTGGCCGAGGTTGACGCCGAGTCCGGCCTGGCGGGCGGCGGGGATGGCGGCCAGCAGCCGCTTGAGTTCGGCCTGGCGGGCGAAGGGGGTGGCGGCGTCGGCGTAGGCCCCGGTGTGCAGTTCGACGAAGGCCGCCCCGGTGGTCACGGCGGCTTCGATCTGGGCCGGTTCGGGGGCGATGAAAAGCGAGGTGGGGATGCCGGCCGAACGCAGGGCGGCGACGAATTCGCCGAGTTCCTCTTCGCGGCCGGCCACGCCCAGTCCCCCTTCGGTGGTCAGTTCCTGGCGCTTTTCCGGCACGAGGCAGACCATGTGGGGCCTCAGCTCCAGGGCGATGGCGCGCATCTCGTCGGTGGCGGCCATTTCCAGGTGCAGGCGCGTCTTGACGGTCTGACGCAGGAGGCGGACGTCGCGGTCCTGGATGTGGCGGCGGTCCTCGCGCAGGTGGACGATGATCGCGCGCGCGCCGGCCAGTTCGGCCAGGGCGGCCGCGGCCACGGGGTCGGGGCTGGCCGCGAGACGGGCCTGGCGTACGGTGGCCACATGATCGACGTTGACCGCGAGCAGGGGCATGGCGAACTCCTTCGAGAATGTGTCTTTACGGTATTCCTTTTACAAATCGGAGGCAACGGGGACGGGGCGAAATGGGATTGTTGACAAACGTCGGACCAATCCGTAAGTGCGATTCCACCTCATCGATGACGGGGCCAAGCCGCCAGACGGCGTAGCGCGCCCCATCCCCGAGGAAGCCTTCCGCGGCCCGGGGAAAAACCCTAACAACGAGTACACGTTTATGAATCTTTGTATCGTAGGCACCGGTTACGTCGGTCTGGTGAGCGCCGCTTGCTTCGCCGAAATGGGCAACGACGTCTGCTGTGTGGACATCAACCCCACCATCGTCGAGAACCTGCGCCAGGGCAAGATCCACATCTACGAGCCGGGACTCGATGAACTGGTCAAGCGCAACGTGGCCGAGGGCCGGTTGCGTTTCACCACCAAGGTGTCCGAGGGCATGGAGAACGCGCTGTTCGTGTTCATCACCGTCGGCACGCCCCCGCGCGAGGACGGTTCCTGCGACCTGTCCTTCGTCTACCAGGTTGCCCGGGACATCGGCTCCAGCATGACCGACTACAAGATCGTGGTGGACAAATCCACCGTGCCTGTGGGCACCGCCGACGAAGTGCGCAAGCTCATCGGCGAGGAACTCAAAAAGCGCGGCGAGCTCATCGAGTTCGACGTGGTGTCCAACCCCGAGTTCCTCAAGGAAGGCGACGCCATCAACGACTTCTTCAAGCCCGACCGGGTGGTGGTGGGCACGGACAACGTGCGCACGGGCGAGCTTCTCAAGGCCCTGTACGCGCCCTACGCCCGCAACCGCGAGAAGGTCATCGTCATGAGCGTGCGCTCGGCCGAGATGACCAAGTACGCCGCCAACTGCATGCTGGCCACCAAGATCTCGTTCATCAACGAAGTGGCCAACATCTGCGAGCGCGTCGGGGCCGACGTGCGCGAAGTGCGCATGGGCATCGGTTCGGACAGCCGCATCGGCTACCAGTTCATCTACCCGGGCATGGGCTACGGCGGCTCGTGCTTCCCCAAGGACGTCAAGGCGCTCATCGACACCGCCCGCCAGTACAAGTTCGAGCCCGAACTGCTGGCTTCGGTGGACGAGGTCAACAAGCGCCAGAAGCACACCTTGACCAAGAAGATCGAGGCCTACTTCGAGCCCCAGGGCGGGCTCAAGGGCAAGACCCTGGCCCTGTGGGGACTGGCGTTCAAGGCCAACACCGACGACGTGCGCGAGGCCTCGGCCTTCGAGCTCATCAAGGACGTGACGGCCAAGGGCATGAAGGTCGTGGCCTTCGACCCCGTCGCCGGCCCCAACACCCGCGAGTTCTTCAAGGGCAACGAGCTGCTGACCGTGGTGGACGAGCAGTACGCCGCTCTGGAGAAGGCCGACTGCCTGGCCGTGGTCACGGAGTGGAACCAGTTCCGCAACCCGGATTTCGGCCGCATCAAGAAGATGCTCAAGGCTCCGCTGATCTTCGACGGCCGCAACCTGTACTCCCCGCAGCTGCTGGCCGACCTTGGCATGGTCTATTTCTGCATCGGCCGCCCGGCTCCCAAGATCTAGGCGGCTTTCCAGACACGATGCAAAGAGGGCGGGCGACCGCCCTCTTTTTTTGTTCTTTCGGGGAAAGGTGCGGGGCGGGGACGGGAAGGCGGCACGGGACCGCCGGCGCGGCCTGGCGAACACGGACATTGCGCCGAGCGCCGCCGTGTGCGCTGCCGGGCAGCTGGCGGCCAAGCTGGCGCCGGGCCGACGGCGGGGCCGGTTCCCGGTTCCTGGCGACGTCGCGACAAAGCACCCCAGGACTCGAGGGGAGGCAGGAAAAAAGCGGCTGGACCGCGGGCGACGGGAAGGGCGAAGGTTCGCCGGGCCGCTTAGCGGTCGGCGGCCAGGGTGCGACGGCAGGAACGCAGCATGAGCTCCTGCAGGATCACACGTTCGTATTCCACGGAATGGTCTTTCTCGGATTCGTCGTCTTCCACGAGCATGCGCTCGAGGTACTGGGTTTCCTCCCAGAAATCGAGCAACTCGTCGTCACCGAGGTTCTTGATCTGGTCTTCCAAGGGAAACTGGTCGGCTTCGGGAAAAAACTGGCCCATGGGGCGGGACTCCTTGCGCGGGCGCGCTGCGGCGTTTGTGCCCTGTAAACGGCCGGGCCTGTTTTGGCAATCTCTATTTTCCTCGGTCCGTGTCCGTTGCCGCGTCGAGCGCCGCCGGCGGTCTTCCCGAGACGAGGATCGTCCCCTCGGGCTCGCCCATGCGCACCAGGCCGTTGACGACCGCGCCGTCCTCGATGACCACCGCCGGGGCCACAAGGTTGCCGCGCAGGTTGGAGCGCTTGTGCAGGGTCACCCGCTTGCTCGCCTCCACATCGCCGACGATGGTGCCGCTGGCCACGAGTTCGGCCACGCGGATGGTGCCTTCGACATGGCCTTCCTCGCCGAGCACCAGCACGCCGTCGGAAATGATGTCGCCGATGACGCCGCCGTCGATGCGCACGACGCCCTGGAAGTTGAACTGGCCGTGGTACTGGGTGCCCGCGCCGAGAAAGGCGGTGATGGCGTCGTTGCGGGGTTTTTTCTTCGCGTTGCGTCCGAACATGGAGCGTCTTTCCTTGAAGGGGCCGCCATGCGGCCGTGCGTTACGGATTCTTCAGGCGTTCGATCTGGATGTTGAGTTCGATGAGCCGGGAGTTGATCTGCTGGATGCGCGCCAGGTTGTCGCCGTACTGCTCCATGAGGGCGCGTTTTTCTTCTTCCAGTTGATGGCGTTCCACTTCCTGGGCGCTCGCTCCGGGGCCCGGGGCGGGGCTTACGACTTGGGGCATGGCTGGTGGAACGGCCTTTTTCTGGCAGCCCGCGCCAAGGCTCAGGGCGACGGCGACCAGGCAGGCGCAGGCGATGGCGTGGCGTCTCATGGCGTCCTCTCGGGTTTCGATACCAAAGCTCGGGCCGGCTGTCCCGCGAAAAGGGGTTGCCTGTCCGCTGGCCGGCCGCGAGCTTCCCCTCGCGCGCGGCCGGCGGGGCCGGCTAGTCCCCTCCGGCCGCGGCCGCCGCGGCCAGGGCCTCCGGGGTCTGCGCACCGCCGACGATGCGCACCTCGCGCTGGGGGAAGGGAATCTCGATGCCTTCCTCGCGAAAGCGCCGGTTGATGTCGAAGCGGATGTTGGATTCGGTCTCCATGCCGTAGGCCACGTTGTCCACCCAGACCATGAGCAGGAAGTCCAGGGAACTGTCGCCGAAGGCCGAGAACTGCACCACGGGCTGGGGATTCTGCAGGGCGTGGGGCTGGGCCCTGGCCACCTCCAGCAGGATGTCGCGGACCTTGTCCGTGTCCGTGCCGTAGGCCACGCCCACGGTGATGTCGCGGCGCATGGTCGGGTCGCGGTGGGTCCAGTTGATGAGCTTGCCGGAGATGAGGTCGGAGTTGGGCACGAACAGGGTGGCGTTCTGGAAGGTGCGCACCACCGTGTTGCGGATGTTGACCTTGGTTACCTTGCCCCAGGTGGCGTCGATCTGGATGGTGTCGCCGGCCTGGATGGAGCGGCCGAAGAGCAGGATGAGGCCGGCGATGAAGTTGTTGACGATGTTTTGCAGGCCGAAGCCGATGCCGACGGACAGGCCGCCCGCGATCACGGCCAGGCTGGTGAAGGAGAAGCCGAGGAGGAAAAGCGAGACCAGGCTGTAGACGCCCCACAGCAGGTACAGCGAAGTGGTCTCCAGCACGTCGCAAACCCCGGTGTCGATGCCGGGGCTGCGCCGCGGCAGTTCGCGCAGGAAGGAGCGCACGAAAAAAAGCAGGGAGCGGGTGACGAAAAAGCCGGTGAGGATGAGCGCCAGCCGGCCCAGGGTGAGGCTTAAGCTCCCCACCGTGACCGTGAACGACACGGCCTGGACGAACATGTCCGTGCCGCCGAGTTCGGTGGAGAACCAGTAGAGCACCAGGAAGAAGAGCGACAGGGAGATCAGGGGGAAGCCGAGGCTCGTGACCAGGGCCCGGCTGACGGCGGACGCGCCCTTGCCCTCGGCCCGGGCCTGCCAGCGGGCCAGGCGGTCGGCAAGCCCCAGTCCCGTTTGGAGCGCGGCCAGGACCAGAAACCACCCGGCCAGGCACAAAAACGACAGGTGCTGCCAGCCGAGGCAGGCCGCCAGGCAAAGAACCACGACCAACGGCCGGGTCAGGCGGCTGCGGGCGAATTCCACCGGGCCGGTCACGACGTTTTCCCGGCCGCCCGAAGACTGGAAGAAGACGAGCAGGAACACCAGCCAGATGGCGGTCATGGCCGGCTCGGGCGGATCGGCGATCTGCAGCAGCAGGCCCAGGGAGAAAAGGAACCACAGCCCGCGCAGCGGATTGGGCGGCGTCTTGCCGGCCAGCGCCGCCTCGGGCAGGCGCAGCAGCCAGGAGAAGGCGGCCAGGGCGGCGGCGAGGAAGATCTCCGAAAGAGCGTTCAAAAGCTCCTGCATGAGCAGCGGCGCGTCGCCGGAGACCCAGTGCGCGATGAGGGCGAGCCCCGCCAGCAGCCAGACCCGGCGCATCTTGCGCAAAAGCGGCCCGTCGGAAAAGCGCCGGCGCAGGCGCAAGGTGACGACGATGTCGGCAACGACCAGCAGGAGCAGCCCGACGCCGATGCGGATGGTCGAGGACAGGGCGCGGGCGCTGTCCGTGCCCTTGAGCAGGGAGGCGGCCATGGAGCCGTTGGAGCGCAGCCACAAAAGCGCCTGGTCGGGCAGGCCGGACCAGGCCTTGACCGAAAAGATTTCCGGGGCGGGGGAGAAGTAGTACTGCTTCCACGCCTGGGGAATGCGCTTTTTGAGGGCCTCCTCGCTGGCCCCCAGGGACTCCTGGAAGTCCTTGGCCGGCCCGAGTTCCTTGTTTATGGCCGTGCGCACGGAATTGAGGCTCGCGGCCACGCCCTTGATGTAGCGCAGGTAGTAGTTGATGGCCTCGGCGATGGGCGCTTCGGGTTCGTCGTCCAGGCGCTTGGCGAAGTCTTCCTTGAGGGAGTCGAGGCGGGAGGCGATCTTTTCGAGTTCCTCGCGGCTGTCCGTGAACGGGGCCATGAGCGCATCCGCCGAGCGGCGAAGGCGGGCCATGTCGCTTAAGACCGCCCGCATCTCCCAGGGGTTGCCGCCGGAGAGGCTCAGGATCAGGTTCAGCTCGTCGAGCTTGCCCGACAGGGCCGAAAGGTCGGCCCGGAAGCGGCGCACGTTTTTGGGCAGAAGCCCTTCCATGGACTTGAAGCGCGCCGCCTGCTGGACCAGGGACTCCTGGTGGATGGACAAGAGCACCTGCCAGTCCTTGGGCTGTTCGGCTTCGGGCACGGCCGGGTCGGTCTTGGGCTTGTCGGCTTGCGGCTTGGCCGCCGGCTTGTCGGCCGGTTTGTCTGTCGCCTTGTCGGGTTTGGCCGGCGGGGCGGCCTCGGGCGCGGCTTGGGGCTTGTCCGCCTGGGGCGCGTCCGGGGACTGGGCGGGGCAGGGAACGGCCAGAACCAGCCAGAGACACAGCGTCGCGCCCAGGGCGCGCAAAAGGATGCGAAAGGGCATGGGAGAACCGTCGTTACGGGCGCGGGGACCGTCTGTCCATTGGGGTGTAGGGATGGCGCTTGCGACCGGTGTATATCTGGCGCGGCCTGTGGATGCGCTGGTCCGGGGAATGGGTTTCCTCGTTCCAGTGGGCGATCCAGCCGGGCATGTTGCCCATGGCCGTGATGACCGGATACATGTTGGGCGGGAAGTTGAGGGCCCGCAGCAGCAGGCTCGAATAGAAGTTGGTGTTGGGCAAAAGCTGGCGCGAGGCGAAGTAGTCGTCCGCGCCGGCGCGTTCCTCGATCTCCTGGGCGATGTCGTGGAAGGCGTCGCGCTTGGCGTAGCCGGTGGCGACGAGCTTCTGGTAGGTGGCCTTGATGATGCGGGCCCTTGGGTCCTCCACGTGGAAGACCCGCTGGCCGAAGCCCATGAGCCGGCCGGAGCGGGACTTGGCCGCCTCGATGATGCGCGAGACGGTGGTGCGCCCGGCCTCCACGTCCTCGAACATGCGGATGGCGGCCGAGCTGGCCCCGCCGTGGTGGCGGCCCCACAGGGCGCAGATGCCCGAGGAGACCGAGGCGAAGAGGTTGGCCTGGCTGGACCCCACCATGCGCACCGTGGCGCAGGAGGTGTCGAGCGCCTGGTCGGCGTGGCACATCATGAAGATGCTCAGCGCCCGCACGACCGGGTCCGGGGCCTCGTAGGTCCAGAAAGGCACCGAGAACATCATGTGCAGAAAGTTGCGGCAGTAATCCAGGTTCGGATTGGGGTAGTTGAGCGGCATCCCCTGGGACTTGCGGAAGCTGAAGGCGGCGATGGTGCGCACCTTGCTCATGATCTTGGCCGCGGCCAGGCGGAAGTCGTCCTGGGAGCTGATGTCGTAGAGCTCGGGGTAGTAGCTGCCCATGGCGTTGATCATGGCCGAGAGGATGGCCATGGGGTGGCCGTTGGGCGGAAAGCCGTCGAGGTGGCTCAAGAGATCCTCGTGGAGGAGCTCCTGGTCGCGCAGCATGACGCGAAACGCCTCGCGTTCGGCCTTGGTCGGCAGCTCGCCGAACATGACGAGCATGGCCGTTTCCACAAAGGTGGCTTTTTGCGTCAACTCTTCCAGGTCGTAGCCGCGGTAGAGCACCACGCCTTTTTCGCCGTCGATGTGGGTGATGGCGCTTTTGCACACGGCGGTGTTGGCGTAGCCCGGGTCCAGGGTGATCCAGCCGGTCTGGGCGCGCAGCTTGCGCACGTCGACGGCGTTCTCCACGTGGTCGCCGTGGATGACGGGCAACTCGACGCTCTGGCCGTCGTAGGTCAGCGTGGCGGTTTCGGGTGTGCTCATGCGACTTCCTTATTGGTATAAGCTTTCTTTCTACCCCGGCCGTCATCCTCTGTAAAGCCGGGAGGCCTCCCGGGGGTTGACCCCGGCGGGAAGCGGCGTAAGTTCACGCCCCGCCAGCGAAGGAGGTTTTCGGTGGATGCCTTTCTGTTCATTCCCTGCCTGGTGGCCCACGTCATGCCGCAGGTGGGCGAGGCCACGGCCAGGGTCCTGGCCCGGGCCGGCGTGACGCCCCGGCTGCCGGACGGCCAGACCTGCTGCGGCCAGTTCGCCTACAAACGCGGCCTGCCGGAGGCGGTGCGGCCGCTGGCCCGGCGTTTCGTGGAAATTTTCGAGGACGCCCCGGCTGTGGTCGGGCCGTCGGGTTCGTGCGTGGCCATGGTGCGACGCTATCCCGAGCTTTTCGACGCGGACGATCCCTTCCGCCGGCGCGCCGGCCGCGTGGCCGCCAAGACCTACGAACTGGGCGAGTATCTGGTCGACGTCCTCGGCTGCCCCGACCTCGGGGCGCGTCTGCCGCTTCGGGCCACGCTGCACGCCTCCTGCCAGACCACGCGGGTGCTCGGCGTGGGCGGGCACACCGAACGGCTGCTGGCCGGGGTGGCGGACCTGATCCTGACGCCGCTGCCCCATCCCGAGCGCTGCTGCGGCTTCGGCGGCGGGTTCAGCGTGGACTACCCGGAACTGAGCCAGGCCATCCTGGACAAGAAGATCGAGGACATCCTGGCGGCGGACGTCGCGGCCGTCATCGCGGCCGAGCCGAGCTGCCTGCTCAACATCGGCTCGGCCCTGGCCAGGCGCGGGGCGGCGGTGCGGACCCTGCACCTGGCCGAGGTCCTGGCCGGGGAGGCGGCATGAGCGCGGCAAAACACGATTTCGCCAAGGCGGCGGCCAAGGCCCTGGACGACCGGGAGAGCCGGGCCATCCTTGATAGGGCCATCTTCCACATCGACGTGCTGCGGCAGCGTTCGGTCAAGGCCATGCCGGATTTCGCCGAGCGCCGGGCCCGGGCCGTGGCCGTGCGCGAAAAGACGCTGGCACGGCTGCCCGAGCTGCTCGAGACCCTGGAGGCGCGGGTGACCGCCGCCGGCGGCCGGGTGCACTACGCCGAGGACGCGGCCCAGGCCGCCGCGACCGTCACGGACATCCTCACGGCCGCGGGCGCGAAGCTCGTGGTCAAGGGCAAGTCCATGGTGAGCGAGGAGATCGGGCTCAACGACGCGCTGGCCGCGGCCGGCATCGAAGCCGTGGAGACGGATCTCGGCGAATACATCATCCAGCTCGCCGGCCAGCGGCCTTCGCACATCCTGGCCCCGGCCCTGCACGTGTCCAAGGAGCAGGTCTCGGCCCTTTTTCAGGAGAAGCTCGGCCGCACCAGCGCCGACATTCCGGAGATGACCCGCATCGCCCGCGACAGCCTGCGCGAGAAGTTCCTGGCCGCCGACGCCGGCATCACCGGCTGCAACATCGCCGTGGCCAGGACCGGCACGGTCACGGTGCTGGAAAACGAGGGCAACATCCGCTTCTCCGCCTCCTGCCCGCCCGTGCACGTGGCGCTCATGACCCTGGAGAAGGTGGTGGAGACGCTTGCCGACGCGGCCGCCATCCTCGACATCCTGCCGCCTTCGGCCACGGGGCAGACCCTGCCCGTGCACCTGTCCTTTTTCACCGGCGCGCGCCGGGACGGGGAGCGCGACGGCCCGCGCGAGATGCACCTGGTCGTCGTGGACAACGGCCGCTCGGCCGTGTTGGCCGACCCCGTCCTGCGCGACATCCTGCGCTGCATCCGCTGCGGGGCCTGCCTCAACGTCTGCCCGGTCTACCAGGCCGTGGGCGGCCACGCCTACGGCTCGGTCTACCCCGGCCCCATGGGCTCGGTGCTCTCGTCCGTGCTGGCGGGCGGCGAGGGTGATCCGCGCCAGCCCTTCGCCTGCACCCACTGCGCCGCCTGCGCCGGGGCCTGCCCGGCCGGCATCGACCATCCGGCCCTGCTCCAGGAGCTGCGCCGCCGCCTGGCCGCGACCGAGCCCGATCCGGCGGCCAGGGCCTTCGCCGCCCTGGCCCGCCATCCCTGGCTCTTCGACGGCCTGGCCGCCGTCGCCCGGACCGTGGACCCGCGCCTGACCAAGACGGCCGCATTGGCCCCGGATTCGCCGGTGGGGCGTTTTCTGCGCGGCCGGCGCTTCCCGGGCCTGGCCCGGCCGTTCGCCCGGCGTTTTCGCAAGATGGGCCAGGGAGGAAAATCATGAACGCGTGCGCCAAGATGGCGATTCTCGGGCGGCTCCGCGCCGCCGTGGAAGGCGTCGGACCGGCCGGATTTCCCCGGCCCGCGCCCGCGCAAGGCCTTCGCCGGGCCGGAGCCGGGGCGGCGGATTTCGCGGTCTTCGCCGGGGCGCTGACCGCCCTGGGGCCGACCTTCGAGCTGGCCCGCACCCCGGACGAGGCCCGGGCGGCCGTCGCCGGGGCCGTGGCCCGCCACGAGGTGCGCACCGCCGTGGCCTGGGACCATCCCGACCTGGCCGCCGTGGGGGCCGTTGCCGTCATCGAGGGGGCCGGGGCTTCGGTGCTTTCCCCGGACGATCTGCCCGGGCGGGCCTGTCCTTCCCTGGCCGCCGTGGACATGGGCATAACCGGCGTGGCCTACGCCCTGGGGGCCACAGGCAGCCTGATCCTGACCGCCGGTCCTTCCATGCCGCGAAGCGCCGCCCTGGTGCCGCGCCTGCACCTGGCGCTGGTCGCCCGGTCGCGGCTGCTGCCCGACCTGCCGGCGCTGTGCGACCGGCTGGCCGGCGGGCCCATGCCGAGCGCCGTCAACTGTGTGACGGGCGTCTCCAGCACGGGCGACATCGAATTCGTCTACGTGCGCGGCGTGCACGGCCCGCTCGCCGTGCACGTCATCGGCCTCGACTGGCTCTAGTCTGAATTTTCCACGCTCATTTTAAGTCTTCGCGACATCGTCTCTTCCCTCGGCGGGGAGGTCCAGGAGGGGCTCAGCCCCTCCTGGCCGCCGGAGGCGTTCCCCCGTCCTTCATTGCTGCTCGCCCCAGGCGGCCAGGGCGGCGTTGTCGGGGTGGGCTTCGCGCAGCCGGCGCAGTTCCTCGTTTACGCGGCGTTGCTGGCCCAGGCGCGAGAGTTCCTCCAGGAGCACGATGTCCGGCGACACGTCGCCGGGCGCGACCGCCGCGCGCATGGCGGCGACCTGCTGCTCCACGGCGGCCAGTTCCGCGCGCTCCTCGTCGCTTAGGGTCTTGTCCTCGGGCACGGCCACCTCGCGGGTCTTCACCTGGGCCGTGGCCTGCTCGCCGGCTTCGGTCAGGATGGACGAGGCCGCGCCGCCGGCGGGGCGGGCGCGCAGGGGCAGCTTTTCCACGGCGGGCGGCGCTTCGCTGTCCGCGCTCTGGCCGCCGGCGGCGGTGATGACCACCGTGGCCGGACCGGTCCAGGTCTCTCGCACGCCCTTTTGCAGGAAGGCGAGCTGGGCCTCGGCCCCCCGGGCCAGATCGATGCGCTCGCCTTCGCGCAGCCGGGTGAAGACCTCGAGGGGCTTCCTGCCGCCTTCGGCCGGGGAGAGGGTGGCCTGGCCGGAAAGGGCCGAGACGAGGCAGACCAGGCGCGGAGCCTCGGCCAGGGCCGGGGCGCTGCCGGCGAGGGCGGCCAGGGTCAGGCTCAGAAAAAGGAAAACGGACCGAAACATGACGGCTCCTTTGTTACGTATCGGATAGCCCCAGGATCTCCAGGGCAGGTACGGGTTCGCTCTTGCCCTTGACCTGGGCGTTCTCGCTCTTGCCCGTGCGTACGCCCGGACCGGCCAGTTCCACAACCGTGCGGCTGGCCACCACCGACGCGCCCATGACCTTGGTGAAGCCCTCCAGGCGCGAGGCCGTGTTGACCGTGTCGCCGATGACCGTGAAGTCCAGGCGCTGGCGCGAGCCGATGTTGCCGACGACGGCCGGTCCGGCGTGCAGGCCCACGCCGATACGGAAGTCCCAGTCGTCGAGCTGCGGAAATCTTTGGCGCATCCAACCCTCGAATTCCTTTGAGGCATCAATCATGCCAAGGGCCGTGGCCAGGGCTTGCCGGGCATGGTGGGGGTCGGCCAGGGGCGCGCCGAATACGGCCATGACCGCGTCGCCGATGAATTTGTCGATCATGCCGCCGTGGGCCAGGATGATGTCGCAGACCTTGGAAAAATAGGCGTTTAAGAGCTCGACCACTTCCTGAGCCGAAAGCTTTTCACTTAATGTCGTGAAATTGCGGATATCGGAAAAAAGGATGGTGACCGTGGCCAGGGAGCCGCCCGGGGCCGGCGGCTGGCCGCTTTCCAGGATGCCGGCGATGGCCGCCTCGGACACGTACTTGCCGAAGGCGTGGCGGATGTGGGCCTTTTCCCGCTCGCCGCGCGTGAGGCGCACGGCGTTGGCCCCGGACCAGATGAGGCCCAGGCCCAGGTCGCAGCCGGCCAGGGGCAGGACCCGGCCGCCGAGGAAAAGCAGGTAGCCGAGACCGAAGGAGCCCAGCAGGCAGGCCAGGGCGGCCAGGGCCGAGGGCCCGGGATGGAGCCGGGCGCAGGCCAGGGCGCACAGGCCGAGAAGCGGCAGCCAGGCCAGGGCCGCCACGCCGTTTCCGGCCACGGCGAGCGTGCGGCCGGAAAGCAGGGCTTCCACGATGTTGGCGTGGATCTCCGGGCCGGGCATGAATTCCCGTGGCGCGCCGAAAAGGGGCAGGGAGTAGGGCGAGGCCAAGCGGTCGTGGGCCCCGTGGATGTCGATGCCGAGGATCACCACCTTGCCGGCCAGGGCCCGCACCTCGGGGTCGTTGGCCGCGTCCGGGGCGAGGAGCCTGGCGAAGCTCAAGTGGCGAAAGGTCTCGGGCGGCCCGAAAAACGGGATGGGCCGGGGAACGAGGGCGTTTTTGGCGTCGATGTCCTTGATTCCCGGGGCGTTGGGGTCGGCCTTCCTGGCCAGGGCCGTGGCGAAGGACAGGCGCGGCTCACCCTCGGCGAAAAGGGCCGGGGCGAAGCGGCGCACCACGCCGTCGCGGTCCAGCGGCACGTTGGTGAGCCCGAGGTCCGCCTCGTGTCCGGGCAGGGCGATGAGGTAGTCCGTGGCCGGCAGGCTGAAGGCCGCCTCGCCGGATTCCGTGGACACGCTGGCGGCCAGGACGACCCTGCCCTTGGCCAGTTCCAGCATGAACTGGCGGTCGAAGTCCCGGCTGGCCTCGGCCCCGATCATGTCCATCCAGGTGACCGGGGAAAGGGCCGGCTGGATGTCCATGCCCACGGCGGCCACGCCCACCTGGCGCAGCACGGCCAGCACCCTGGCGTACAGCGGGCCCCAGAAGACCAGCGGCCGGTCGGGCTCGGCGGCGAGCGCCTCGTCGTCGAGCAACGCCACGGCCACGCGTTGCGGCTCGGCGCGCCTGCCGGCCAGCACGTGCCACAGGTCGGACGTCCAGGCGTCGATGCGCCGGGCGGGGGAGAGCGTCTCGAAAAAAAGGCCGGCGGCCAGGGCGGCCAGGATCAGACAGGTGTAGAAGACGGGTTTGAAGCGCATGGCGGTCTTGCCCGGGACAGGGCGGCTTGCGGGGTCGGCTCCGGGACGGGCCGGCGGAAGGCGTTTGCGGGCCAACGGGGCATGACGTCCCCGAAATCGCGCCCAGCGTCAAGCTCTTTCGCCATGCCCCGGCCGCGACGGCCTCCCCCACGGCGGGGATGCGGCCGGGGCGCGAATGCGTTATGCTCATCCGGCCCGGCCGAGGGCGTCCCCTCGGCCGGGCCGCGAAACCTCGCCAAGGAGCACGCGATGCGCATCGCCGCCGATATGACCGAACTCGTCGGGGCCACGCCCATGGTCTGGCTGACCCGGCTGGCCGAGGGCTGCCTGGCCCGTGTGGCCGCCAAGCTCGAATCGTTCAACCCCTGCTCGTCGGTCAAGGACCGCATCGGCGTGGCCATGATCCGGGCCGCCGAGCGCGAGGGCAAGATCGGCCCGGGCGCGATCGTGGTCGAGCCCACCTCGGGCAACACCGGCGTGGGGCTGGCGTTCATGTGCGCCGTGCGCGGCTACCGGCTCGTCCTCACCATGCCCGAATCCATGAGCGTGGAGCGCCGGGCCCTTCTGCGGGGCTTCGGGGCGGAGCTGGTCCTCACCCCGGCCGCCCAGGGCATGCGCGGGGCGGTGGAGAAGGCCAAGGCGCTTCTGGCCGAGCTGCCCGGGGCGTTCATGCCCATGCAGTTCTCCAACCCGGCCAACCCCGAGGCCCACGCCCGGACCACGGGCCTGGAGATCTGGGAGGACACCGACGGCCTGGTGGATGTGTTCGTGGCCGGCGTCGGCACGGGCGGGACGCTCACGGGCGTGGCCCGGGCCATCAAGGCCAAAAAAACGGGACTTCGGGCCGTGGCCGTGGAGCCGGCCTCCTCGCCGGTGCTTTCCGGCGGCAAGCCGGGGCTGCACGCCATCCAGGGCATCGGGGCCGGATTCGTGCCCGAGGTGCTGGACATGAGCCTGGTGGACGAGGTCTTTCCGGTCAAAAACGAGGATGCGCTCGGCACGGCCCGTCGGCTCATGCGCGAGGAGGGCATCCTGTGCGGCATCTCCTCCGGGGCCAACGCCTTCGCCGCCATCGAGATCGCCAAGCGGCCGGAGAACGCCGGCAAGCTCGTGGTGTTCGTGGTGTGCGACACGGGCGAGCGCTACCTGTCCACGCCGCTTTTCTCCGAGGAGTCGTGATGACCGCGCAGCACAGCAAGCTTCCCCGGCCCAGGAAACGCACGGCCGTGGAGTGGGTGGCCGAGATGCTCTGCGAGGAGGCTTCGTACCAGAAGGTCTACCACCGCCCCCTGCACGACGAGCCCATGCCCTCGATCCCGGTCCTGGCCGAGATCATGCAGCGCCTGCGGGCGGTGATCTTCCCGGGCTATTTCGGCCACTCGGACATCACCCCGGAGAACATGCGCTTCCACATCGGGGCCAACCTCGACGCCATCTCGCGCCTGCTCACGGACCAGGTGCGCCGCGGCTACTGCTTTTTCTGCGAGCTCGACCGGGCCGGCAACTGCCAGGACTGCGAGGAGCGGGCCAAGTCCCTGGCCGGCGACTTCCTCGTGCGCCTGCCCGACATCCGCGAAACCCTGGCCGAGGACGCCCAGGCCGCCTTCGAGGGCGACCCGGCCTCGCGCAGCCCCGGCGAGACCATCTTCTGCTACCCGAGCCTCACGGCGCTCACCCACTACCGGGTGGCCCACGAGCTTCACCTCCTCGGCGTGGATCTCATCCCGCGCATCATCACCGAGATGGCCCACTCGGCCACGGGCATCGACATCCACCCCGGCGCGACCATCGGCCGGCGGTTCTTCATCGACCACGGCACGGGCACGGTCATCGGCGAGACCTGCATCATCGGCGACGGCGTGCGCCTGTACCAGGGCGTGACGCTGGGGGCGAAAAGCTTCCCCAAGGACGCCGAGGGCAAGCTCGTCAAAGGCATTCCCCGCCATCCCGTGGTGGAGGACGACGTGGTCATCTATTCCGGAGCCACGGTGCTCGGGCGCATCACCATCGGCAAGGGCTCGGTGGTGGGCGGCAACGTCTGGGTCACTTCCGATGTGCCGCCCTATTCGCGGCTGGTGCAGCAAAACCCGGGCGGCGTGCTCATCACGGACGGCGGCGGCATCTAAGCCCTCCCTCGTCCGCTACGGCGACCCGCTCCCCCCGCGACTTCGGGCCGGTACGGGGGCGGTTTCCCTTCGCCCTCCCTTGACGCATTGTCTGGCGCATCACTATAGTACGCCGCAGTACGCCCCTAGCCCGATTGAAAACGATCGCGCCGGCGCAGCAATGCCGTGAAGGTGTCTCATGACCGCTCCAACAGCCATGTCTACTCTTTCGCCCGATACCTTGTTGCGAATAATAAATTTGCAAACGGATATCGTCAAGCTCGGCCATGACCTCGGCAGCGTGCTGTCGTTCGTCGCCGAACAGCTGCAGGACCTCACGGGAGCGGCGGGGGCGATCGTGGAATTGCTCGAGGCCGACGAGATGGTCTACCGGGCGGCTTCCGGCATGGCCCGGGCCCAGCTTGGCCTGCGTCTGGGGCGTCGCGGCAGCCTTTCGGGACTCTGCATCGAAACCTCCTCGATTCTAGAGTGCCGGGACTGCGAAACGGACGACCGGGTCGATCGCGAGGCCTGCCGCAAGGTGGGACTGCGCTCCATGGTCGTGGCGCCGCTGTTCCACAATGACATCGTGGTTGGGGTGCTGAAGATCGCCTCGCCGCGGGTCGGTTTCTTCAGCGACGGCCATGTCGCCATCCTGCGTCTGCTCTCGGAGCTGATCGCGGCCTCGATGTTCCACTGCGCGCGCTACGAGGCCGACGCCCTCTACCACCGGGCCACCCACGACCTGCTGACCGGGCTGGCCAACCGGGCGCTGTTCTACGACCGGCTGCGCCAGGCTCTGGCCCTGGCCAGGCGGCAGTCCCGGCCCGTGGGCATCCTCAACCTGGACATGGACGGGCTCAAGGCCATCAACGACACTTTCGGCCACCGGGCGGGAGACGCGGTGATCCGCGAATTCGCCCAGCGCATCCATCGGGCGGCCCGGGAGTCCGACACCGTGGCCCGGCTCGGCGGCGACGAGTTCGGCGTGGTCCTGTCGCAACTCGAAGGCCGCGACGGCGCGGCCCGGGTGGCGGACCGGATGGCGCTCGAAATCAGCCTGCCTTTCGCCTTCGAGGACGTCGCGCTGCCCATCGAGGCCAGCATCGGCCTGGCGCTTTTCCCCGAGGACGCCACGGAGCTCGACGCCCTGGTGGAACAGGCGGACCGGTCCATGTACGCGGTCAAACGCTCCCGCAAGGGCGAGGTGTCCTGAGCCTCGCCGTCCGCGTCCGCGAAAACGAAGCCGCCCCGCTGGTCCGTGACAGCGGAGCGGCTTTTTTTATGGGAGTCCATCCAAGCGGTTGGCAAACCGTCGTACGAATCGTGCCGTGCTCCCGAATCCTCGGTGGGAGGAAAGGGGGACGCTAGGGCAGCAGGTGGTCCTCGCAGGCTTCCCCGTTCTCCAGGGCGTCGAGGATCTCGTCGACCTTCTCTTCGCTGTCGATGGCCCGGTACCACCAGTTTTCCGGCATCACCACGATGATCGGGCCTTCCTCGCACTGCTTCATGCAGCCGGTGCTCACGACCCGGGCGTCGATGTCCCGGTCGAGGATGCCTTCCTCGATGTAGCCGAGCAGGTTGTGCGAGCCCTTCTTGTGGCAGATGCCCTTGGCCTCGCCCTTGACGCGAAAGCTCGCGCAGACGTTGATCAGGTATTTGGGCTTTTCGATGGCCATGCGTCACGTCTCCCTTTTCGTTTTCGCGTGTCGTGGATTACAGCTGGAGTTCGAAGCGGGTTTCGGGGGCGTCGCGGTCCAGGCGGTCCATGATGGCCCCGAGGAACTTGTCCATCAGGCGCATGGCGCCGGAGTAGCCGACGGACGGGAAGTACTGGTGGCCGACGCGGTCGAGGATCGGGAAGCCGTGGCGGATCAGCGGGATGTCCTCGTCGCGAGCGATGTACTTCAGGTAGGTGTTGCCGATGAGCAGATCGACCGGGTCGTTTTTTATCCACTGGTGCAGCAGGTACATGTCGGCCTGTTCGCCGTTTTTGTACTTGCACTCGTAGGGCACGTCCTTGACCAGTTCGGCCATGCGCTCGTCGAAGTACTTTCCGGCCGTGCCGGTCACGGTATAGGCCGGGATCATGCCGAGCGTGACGCAGAATTCGACCAGGGCCAGCAGCTGGTCGGGGTCGCCGGCCAGGGCCACCTTCTTGCCGTAGAAGTACTGGCTGTAGTCGGAAATGACGTCCACGACCTGGCCGCGCTCGAAGTTGACGGACTCGGGCACGGCGACGCCGGCCAGCTTGCGCAGGGCGTCCACGTAGCGGTCCGTGGCCAGAAGGCCGATGGGCAGGCCGAGGATGGTCCCCGGCACCTTGAACTCGGCGTCCAGGTAGTTGACGGCGTCGGTGGTGGCCCAGCGGCCCAGGCCGATGCTGGCCTTGCTGTCGCCCATGGTGGCGATTTCCGCGGGGGCGGCCCCGGCGTTGGGGTACATGTCGTAGTGGCCGGTCAGCGGCCCGTTGAGCACGCCGTTGGTGTCGGGCGCCATGACGATGTCGATGCCCATCATATTCGCCAGGCGGCGCATCTCGGCCATGTCCGAGGGCTCGCAGAAGCCCGGGATGATGTTCACCTTCCCGGTGGGGACGCCGGTCTTTTTGACGAATCCCTTGAGGATGCCCTTGACCATGTTCGAGTAGCCGGTGACGTGGGTGCCGACGTAGCTCGGGGTGCTGGCGTAGACGATGTGCTTGCCGGCCGGCACCTTGCCGTCGTCCTTGGCCTTCTGGGAGATCTGCAGCAGGTCGTCGCCGATGGTCTCGGACAGGCAGGTGGTGTGGATGGCGATGACGTCGGGATCGTAGACCGTGAAGATGTTGTCGATGGCCGAGATCAGGTTGGCCTGGCCGCCGAAGACCGAAGAGCCTTCGGTGAACGACGAGGTGCCGGCGATCACGGGTTCCTTGTAGTGACGGGTCAGGGCCGAGCGGTGGTAGGCGCAGCAGCCCTGGGAGCCGTGGCTGTGGGGAAAGCAGCCCTTGACGCCGAGGGCGGCGTACATCGCGCCCACGGGCTGGCAGGTCTTGGCCGGGTTGACGGTGAGCGCCTTGCGTTCCTTGATCTCGCCGGTGGTGTGTCTAAGCAGTGCCATGATGCGTTCCTTTCTCGTGAAAAGCGGTCTTACTGGGCCACGTAGCTGGCTTCGAGCTCGGGACCGTCGGTCTGCCAGGGGGCCTTCATCAGCCGCCAGACCTTGGTGTTCACCATGCGGTCGATGTCGTGGTACCAGTTGATGGCGCCGTTGAAGCCGGCGTAGGGGCCGCCCATGTCGTAGTTGTGCAGCTGCTTGAGAGGCACGCCCATCTTCTGGATGATGTACTTTTCCTTGATGCCGGCGCAGAAGATGTCGGGCTTGAGCATCTCGATAAGCTTTTCGGTCTCGTAGTGGTTGATGTCGTCGATGACCATGGAGTCTTTCTTCATCATGCCCATCATGCCTTCGTAACCCTTGAAGTCCAGGCCCTTGGCGTTGAGCGCCTCGAGCTGTTCGGGGGTCTTGCGGGGCTTGAAGCGCTCGGGATCGGGCTCGATGTCGAGTTCCTCGATGTTGCGCGAGTCGGCGTCGACCTTGATGGTGGGCAGCACGTGGCGGCCTTCGTAGTCGTCGCGGTGGGCGAATTCGTAGCCGGCGCCGAGGATTTCCATGCCCAGTTCGCCGAAGAGTTCCTGGTAGTGGTGGGCGCGCGAGCCGCCGACGAAGAGCATGGCCGTCTTGCCTTCGGTGCGGGGCCGGATCTCGTCCACCACTTTCTTGACGATCTCGAGCTCCTCGGCGATGACCTTCTCGACCCGGTCCATGAGCTCCTGGTCCTCGAAATAGGCGGCCATGCGGCGCAGCGACTTGGCCGAGGCCTCGGCGCCGATGAAGTTCACCTTGATCCAGGGGATGCCGAACTTGGTCTCCATCATCTCGGCCACGTAGTTGAGCGAGCGGTGGCACATGACGGTGTTGAGGTCGGCGTAGTGGGCCACGCGGAAGTCTTCGACCGTGGAGTTTCCGGAGAAGGTGGCCACCAGGGTGAAGCCGCACTTTTCCAGGATGCGCTCGATCTCGAAGGCGTCGCCGCCGATGTTGTACTCGCCGAGCATGTTGACCTTGAACTTGCCCTCGACCGGGGTGTCGTTGGTGCCGATGACATGCTTCATGATCTGGTTGTTGGCGATGTGGTGGCCGGCGGACTGGGACACGCCCTTGTAGCCTTCGCAGGAGTTGGCGAAGACGGTGATGCCGAGCTTTTCCTGCATCTGCCGGGCCACGGCGTGGATGTCGTCGCCGATCAGGCCCACCGGGCAGGTGGAGAAGACCGAAATGGCCTTGGGGTGGAAGTTGTCGTAGGCTTCCTGGATGGCCGCGGCCAGCTTCTTCATGCCGCCGAACACGATGTCGTGCTCGGTCATGTCCGTGGAGAAGGAGTAGGGGATGAAGTTCTCCCCGTCGGGACCGGCGTCGGTCTGGTTGCGGCGGGTGAGCCAGGAGTAGAAGCCGCAGCCGATGGGGCCGTGGGTCAGGTTGACGATGTCCCGGGAGGGTCCCAGAACCACGCCCTTGCAGCCGGCGTAGGTGCAGCCGCGCTGGGTGATGATGCCCGGAATGGTGCGGACGTTGGCCTGGATTTCAGGAATCTCGCCGCCCTCTCCGCCCGGGGTCATGGCCTTGGCCCGCTTGCGCGCGACCTTGGTGGGCATCTTGGCGATCAATTCCTTCTTGATCTCTTCGACATTGGTGGGCTTGGTGCTCATCTCAGTGCTTCCTCATTATCTCAGTAACGGTCCGGGGACGTCCGCAACGCACGCCTAGACGATGGCCGCGTCGCCGTCTTCGCCGGTCCTGACGCGGATGGAATCGGAGACGGGCATCACGAAGATCTTGCCGTCGCCGGCCTGGCCGGTCTTGTTGACGGATATGAGGACGTCCACGGCCGGCTGCACCTTGTCGTCGGGCACCACCAGGGAGATGATGCGCTTGGGATACAGACGCCCCTTGGTGCCGAGCAGGGCGATGGCTTCCTCGTTTCCGGCGGCGGCTCCGTCGAGCACGGCCTGGTTGACCAGGCCCCTGCCGCGACCGTAGCCCTCGCGGGCCACGAAGGCCGGGATGCCGGCGTCGGCCAGGGCCTTCTTGGTCTGGTTCATCTTGTTCATGCGGATAACCGCCATGATTTCCTTCATGACGCCCTCCCTAGGATTCCTTCACACCGGACGAAATGGTGTACATTTCCTCCACGGGGCTGATGAAGATCTTGCCGTCCCCGAAGGCGCCCTTGGACCCGGTGCGGGCGCTTTCCATAATCGTCTTGACCACGAATTCCTTGTCCTTGTCGTCCACGACGCAGATCAGCATGACCTTGGGAATCTCGTCGTACTGGATCTCGCCGATCTTGATGCCGCGCTGCTTGCCGCGACCGGCCACGTTGAACTTGGTCACCGCCGGGAAGCCGGCGTCCATCAGGGCGGCCAGGACGTCATCGCATTTCTCGGGACGAACGATGGCTCTCACCATGGTCTGCATATCGGAACTCCTTGTGTCGCGTGCGTTGTTGCGGTGGAAGGTTGCGGGATCGGGCCTAGTTGGAGATGCCGAATTCGATGAGCAGCTTTTCCAGGGTGTTGATCTCGATCGGCTTGGGGATCACGAACATGTCGTTCTGGTCGATCTTCTTGGCCAAGGCGCGGTACTCGTCGGCCTGCGCGTGCTCGGGGGAGTAGTCGATGACGGTCTTGCGGTTGATCTCGGCGCGCTGGACCTGGTTTTCGCGGGGCATGAAGTGGATCATCTGGGTGCCGAGCTGACGGCACAGCTCTTCGATCATTTCCTTTTCCTGGTCGACCTTGCGGCTGTTGCAGATGATGCCGCCCAGGCGCACGCCGCCGGTGTCGGCGTATTTGACGATGCCCTTGCAGATGTTGTTGGCGGCGTACATGGCCATCATCTCGCCGGAGCAGACGATGTAGATCTCTTCGGCCTTGCCGTCGCGGATGGGCATGGCGAAACCGCCGCAGACGACGTCGCCGAGGACGTCGTAGAAGACGTAGTCGAGGTGCTCTTCTTCCTCGTAGGCGCCGAGCTGTTCGAGCAGGTTGATGGAGGTGATGATGCCGCGGCCGGCGCAGCCGACGCCGGGCTCGGGCCGCCGGACTCGGTGCACATCGTGCCGCCGTAGCCTTCCTTGAGGATGTCGTCGAGATCGACGTCTTCGCCTTCCTCGCGCAAGGTGTCGAGAACGGTCATCTGGGCCAGACCGTGCAGGAGCAGGCGGGTGGAGTCGGCCTTGGGATCGCAGCCCACGACCATGACCTTCTTGCCCATTTCCGCGAGGCCCGCGACCGTGTTCTGGGTGGTGGTGGACTTGCCGATGCCGCCCTTGCCGTAGATAGCGATCTTGCGCATTTTGTAATGCCTCCTGCTGCA
>NZ_JARKOZ010000180.1 GCF_029978005.1 Solidesulfovibrio sp.
TCCCGAGCCGGCGCAAACAGAGGACGAGGAAGATGGCCCACGCGGATTCCATGCGCCTTGACGAGGCGCGCTCCCTGCTCGGGGTGTCGGCCGCCGCCGACCTCGACGCCGTCAAATCCGCCTACCGCAAGCTGGCCTTCAGCCTCCATCCCGACCTGCACCCCGACGATCCCGGGGCCAAACGCAAATTCCAGCGCTTAAACGAAGCCTACCTGCTTCTGCGCCACTTCCTGGCCGACCGCGACGACGAACCCAGGCAACAACCGGGCAAGGGACCGGGCGCGTCGGCCGGATCTTCCGCCGGCCCGCGGCCGGGGCCGGGAAGCGCCTCGGGCCCGCGCCCGGGGCCCACGGCCGGCGAGGCCCACCGCCAACGCCAGGGTCGGGCCGCCTACACCCAGGCCTCGCAGCAGAACCCCGACGGGGGCTTTTATTTCCGACGCGAGGAGGTGCTCCAGGACCTCCTCAAGGACCCCTTCGCCCGGCAGGTGTTCCAGGACATCTACCAGCAGGTCAAACGCAACTCCTCGGCCAAGCCCGGCCCGGTCACGGCCAAGGGGCCGCGCAAGGTCTCCTTCCACTGGGGCGACAAGGCCCTGTCCCTGGACATCTCCAAGGGCTTCTGGGGCTCGCTCAAGGACTATTTCCGCAAGCAGCTCGACGACGAGCAGACCGTGCACCTGCCGACCACGAGCCTTTTTCCCGGCACGCGCATCCGCGTGGGCATCCGCCATGGCCTGGGCAACGCCAAGCCGACCATGGTGGAGGTGACCCTGCCGCCGGACTTCGTGGTGGGCCGGCCCATCCGCCTGAGGGGCATGGGCAGGCGCATCGGCCCCATGCGTGGCGACCTGTACCTGCGGCTCCTGGCGAAATAGGACCGCGTCCCAAGGAGGCGTCCATGGCCATCGCCCGTCGCTCCCTCGTGATCCTGTGCGTCCTGGCCGGCTTGTCTGGCCTGGCCCTGGTCCCGGCGACGGCGAGCGCCGCCGCCAAGGGGCCGCGCGTCGGCGGTCCCTGCCGCTACGACGATTTTCCGGGCACGGCCGTGATCGTTTCGGTCGCGCCCTGGCGGGCCGCCTCGCCGACGGAAGGCGCGCCCACGCCCTACCCGCGCCTGGCCGTGACCTTCGTTTTCACGCCAGGCGCGCCCATCGCCGGCGAACCGCTCTACCGGCCCGACGCCGTCCACGGCCTGACGCTGGTCAACGGCATGCCGCCCGGACCGCGCTTCGTCGCCAAATACGGCATCGCGCCGGGCAAGGTCTTTCCCTGCCGACTGCGCCTCATCCGGGAAGGGACGTGCACGCCCGTGCTGTTCGAATTCCCGGACATCGACCGGACCGATTACTTCGAGCTCGCACGCCCCTGACGGCCGTTCATTCGATCACCCGCCTGGCATGGTGGAAGCAGTCCCGATACCAGCCTGCGAAGCGCCGCACGGCCACCCCCTGGCCGTGGGAATCGATGATCCTGCCCTCGCCCAGCCAGACGACCACGTGGGACACGCGCGAGCCGTCTTTCGTGGTGATAAAGAGGAGGTCGCCCACGGCGAAAGGTTCATCCGCAGCGAGCCGTCGCCCCGGAGCCCTCGGGCCGTCGGCCTGGGCGCGGATGGCCGAGGTGAAGCGGATGCCGAGGCCGTAATTGTAGACCCAGGATGTGAAGTTGGAGCAGTCGAGGCCCAGGCCCACGCCCGGCGGATCGTAGGCCGGAATGTGGTGATGGCGATAGGGCAGTCCCACATAACGCAGCGCCGTCGCCGCCACACGCTCGCGTCGCCACTGGACGGGATCGTAGCCGGCCGGCGGGACCGGCGGCGGATAGTCGGCGGCGCGCGGTCCCCAGGATTTCGCGCCTCGTCCGACATACCAGCGCGACTGGGGTTCCGGGGATTGGGGAAGCCTGTCGCGGGCCGAAAAATCCGCCGTCAGAGCGGCCGGCGGGATCGCGCCGGGCCGGCTCGCCCGGGCGGGTGCGGCCAAGGCCAAAAGGACAACCGGCACGAGAAGCGCCCGCCAGAGGGGCGTGGACTGCGTTTTCGCCTTCATACCGCCTGTGATGGCACATCGGCGCGGGACGGACAACATGGAACAAGACCGCCCGCCCGGCTCGCGTCCCGGCGGGCGGTCTTGCGTTTTTCCTTAAGCCCGGCCGGCCGGGAACACGGCCGCGCCCCCCTTCTCTCCGGCGCGGACGCTCGCGACCCGGCGCAAAAGCTCCAGGGCCTCGGCCGGCGGCTTGCGTTCCACGCGGCGGTAGGTCCGGCAGTCCGGGGTGCGCCACAAAAGGCCCAGGTCGCACAACTCCCGGCGCAGCAGCACCGGGTCGCCGAACAGGTGCGCCCCAGCCAGAATCCGGGTCACGCCCGGCTCGTCGAAGACCTCGCGGCTGGGGATGGCCGCCCACATGGTCCACAGGCAGGCGAGCTGCATCCCTCGCTTGGACGGCCAGAGCGTCAGGCGGCCTTCGGCGTCGTATAGCCGCACCAGCCGCTTGAGCCGGGTTTCGTTCACAGGTTCGGGCGTGGAAGGCGGCGCCGACGTCACGGCGGTTTCGGCCGGGACGGCCCGCGCCGCCAGATCCGGCCTGGCCACAGCCCGGAAGTGCTGGAAGTTCTTGTAGCCGGCGGCCTTGGCCAGCCAGTTGAGCATCTGGAGGTGGCTCGGCGCGGCCTGCGCCTCGGTCAGGCGGGCGCGCAAGGAGCGGGCGAAGGCCGTGATGTCGTCAACGGCCAAGGGCAAAGGAACTCTTGACATCGCTTATCCCTCTAAGCGTGCCTTTTCCTTGAAGGATATCGGTGGTCGCCGGCTTCCGACGCGGCACGGGACAAGGTGTCTGCGTGGAAATGGGAAACGTGGCAGGTTTAGCTCCCCTCCCGGGGCGGCGACGCCTGGGTGAACTGCCGACCGGGGCGGGGAATACCGCAAGCCTCTTCCTTTGGCAACAGCCGCCGGGAGAAAAAAGGACGCCGCAGCCCTGTGCCGGCTGCGGCGTCGTGCATGACCGGTGATTTGGCCGTCTAGAACATGTCCTTCTCCGACTCGGAGATGGTCTTTTCGATGACGTCCTGGAGTTCCTTGGGCAGGCCCATGATGTCCACGTTGAGAAAGCCCCGCACGATGGTGGAGGTGGCTTCCTCCTCGTCGAGGCCGCGCGCCATGAGGTACTCGATCTCCTCCTGGGCGATCTTGCCCACGGCCGCCTCGTGGGAAAGCTCCACCCCGTCCACGGAGCCGAGCAGCTCGGGGATGGCGTGGATGACTCCGCCGCCGAGGATGAGGCCCTTGCATTCCAGGTGACCCTTGGCCGGCACGGAATTGCCGCCGATGAACCCCCGGGCCACGATGGTGCCGCCCGAGGCGATGGTGCGCGAGATGATCTCGCCGCGCGTGTCCGGCGCGTTGAGCTCGATGCGGCTGCCGGAGTCCACGTGGGAGCCCTTGGGCGCGACGATGACGGAATTGAACCGCGCCACCGCTCCCCGGCCGTTGAGGCGGATGGCCGGGTAGGACTGGAGGTCCTTGACGGGCTTGAGCAGCACGTAGTTGTTGACGAACACGCCCCCTTCGTCCACCACGCCGCCGGTGCGCGGCCGCACAACCGTGGTATCGGCCCAGTTGTGGATCATGGTGAAGGTGAGCTTGGCGTTCTTGCCGACGAAGAATTCGGAAATGCCGAGATGGGCCGCGCCCTTGGAGCCGTGGGCCACCGAGCAGCCGGTAATGATGTGCAGCTCGGAATCGTCCTCCACGATGACCACGTTGTGGACGTTCTGGCCGACCATGTCGCCCTTGAGGAACAGGCACGACTGCACCGGGTCGGCGATCTTGGCCCCCTTCTCCGTGCGCACGAAATAGCCGCCGTGGAGGTTCTCGGCGGCCGAGCGGGTGAACTCGTCCTTGTCCTTGTCCACCTGCGTCCAGAAGTAGCCGGGCAGGCCGTCGTATTTCTTCAGCGCGTCCTTGATGTCCAGGATCTCGACGCCGGGCTGGATGCTCTTGCAGTGCACCCGGCCGTGGTCCACCTGGAGGTAGGTGCCGGCGCGCTCGCGCTCCTCCACGTCCACGCCGGACATGAGCATCTCGGCCTTGTCCGCCGGGTCGAGTTGGCGCAGATCCGGGATCTCGCCCAGCTGGGAGCCGCTGAAACGGAAGTCGTGCAGATCGATTTTATCCATGAAATGGCTCCCTTGGCTAATTGAGGCAACGCACGCATTCCTGGTAGCCGTATTGGCTGATGTGGTCCAGGATGTCGCGGGGATTGGCCTCGCAGCACAGGTGGCCGTTGTAGAGCACCTGGCCCCGGTCGGCGTTGACGTATTCGAGGATGTAGCCGGTGTGGGTGATGATGAGCCCCGAGACGGGCCGCTTGCGTACGCGCTGCTGCTTCATGCTGGTCTCGGGCCTGGGCTCGATGCCCCCGGAGAGCACCTCGCGCACGGTCGTGCCGATGAGCTTCATGTTTTCCAGGTCCACGCCGGACTCCGGCTCGTCGAAGAGCAGCAGGTAGGGCTGCTGGGCCATGAGCTGGAGCAGTTCCGAGCGCTTGATCTCGCCGCCGGAAAAGCCGGCGTTGATGTCGCGCTCCAGGAACTCGTCCATGTTGACCTTCTGCGCCAGCCCTTCCACGTCGAGGTCTCGGCCCCGGGCGCACATGCGCACCAGGTGACGCGTCTTGAGGCCGTGGATGGTGGGCGGACGCTGGAAGGACATGCCGATGCCCAGGCGCGCCCGCTCGTAGATGGGGGCGTGGGTGATGTCGTGGCCGCGAAAGAGGATGCGGCCGCCGGTGATTTCGTAGTTGCCAAAGCCCATGAGGGTCATGAGCAAAGTGGTCTTGCCCGAGCCGTTGGGGCCAAACAGGATGAACGTCTCGTTTTCGGCGATGTGCAGGTTGATGCCGTTTAGCACCTCGCGGTCGCCGATTTTGACATGCAGGTCTTCGATGCGAAGCATGCTCCCCTCGCTTTTTCACGCCCATGGGCGCGGGTTACCGCCAGGGCTCTACGGAAAAACCCCGGCGAAGTCCACTGGAGCGGCATGAATGGACGGGAGGGCGCGGCCGGGCGTTCGTCCCGGCCGCGCGTGCGAAAGCTTCAGTTGTGGTCGTAGGCGCGGACGATGGTGGCCAGTTCGTCGCAGTCGTAGGGCTTGGCCAGATAGTCGCGCACGCCGTGGCGGGAAAAGAAGTCCAGGTGCTGGCGCAGGCCGTAGCCCGTGAGCACGACGATGGGGATGTCGCGCCGGACGAGGCCGCTGCGGACGCGGTCGATGACTTCCCGGCCGTCGACGTCGGGCAGGCGCATGTCGAGGAGGATGAGGTCGAAGGCCTGGCCGGCCAGGGCGGCCAGGGCTGCCCGCCCGTCCGGGGCGATGGTGATCAGGTGGCCGTCGCCTTCCAGGGCCTGACGGGCCAGAGTGGCGTGATTGGCGTCGTCTTCGGCGAGCAGGATATGCAACATGGGCGGCAATACCTCCGGGTCACGTCGCAGCATCTTTCGTGCCTGACCGACATTATAGGTTTCCTGCTTATAATGAAAGACTTTTTCCTCCTGACGTGGATCTTCGCCGTCTTTCCAACGGCTTGTTTTACCGTAAAGCAGGAAAGCTAATCATCCATGGGCTCTGGCTGGAGCGACAGGCCCGCGGCGGGCGGGAAGGCGCGCGCCCGTGGCCAGGGCGTAGACCCGGGGCACGAGCCGCGACGACGCCTCGCCCACCAGCCACAAAAGGACGATGACCGACAACCCCGTCAGCCAGTAGAAAGCGATCTGCTCGGCGTTGCCCACGGGGGTCCAGACCGAAAGCAGGCGGGTCTGGAGGATGGACACCGTGGGTTCGTGGGCGAGGTAGATGAAAAAGCTGTGGTGGGCCATACGGTGGAGCAGCCGGCTCTCGCGCACGAAGGGAATGGCCGAAACACGCCAGAAGCAGGCCAGCCCCAGAACCAGGTTGCACTTGAAAAGAAAGAGCCTGGCGTGCTCGTCGGTGATGCCCAGGGACTTGTGCGCCGCGAGCGTCGCGGTCAGGAGCACGAAAAGGACCGTTCCCCACCGCTGCCACCACGACACTCCTTGGAGGGGGAACCGGGTGCGGGCCAGGAAGCCGCCGAAATAGAACATGAAGAAATCGCCGTAATAGGAATACGGCGCCGGCTCCACCCCGACCCAGAGGCAAAAAAGTGCGATCAGGCCCACGGCGGGCGCTTCCTTGAAAAAAAGCAGGAGCACTGGCGAGAGGAGGAAGACCACGTACAGATCGCGCAGGAACCACAGGGGGTAGTTGATGGGCGTGGTGCCAAGACCCAGGGTCTTCACCGCCACGCCTTCCTGCTCGAGAAAGCCCCAGGAACCCATCATCTCGATGCTGCCCACGAAATAGAACCAGGCAGCCAGGCCGATGTTGAAGAGCAGATAGGGGACGAGCACGGACGCGGTCTTTTTGCGCAGCATCTCGGCGTAGCTGGCCAGGCCCGGCTCGAACTTGCGCAGGAACAGGAAGCCGGAGATGGCGAAAAAAAGCGGCACGGCCACGAAATCCACGTGTCCGTTGAGCACCTCGACCATCCAGCCGGCCACGGGGCCGGTGGCGGGCACGCGCACGGTGATGCCCCTGGCCCCGTGGGCCAGGACGATGAGACCGATGAGGATGATGCGCAGCACGTCGATGCGCTTGGATACTTCGCGATCGATAGGATCGCGGGCCGGCCCGAGCATCCAGGCCGGTTTGGGGGCG
Source organism: Solidesulfovibrio sp. (assembly GCF_029978005.1). Lineage (GTDB taxonomy): Bacteria > Desulfobacterota > Desulfovibrionia > Desulfovibrionales > Desulfovibrionaceae > Solidesulfovibrio. The sequence continues at coordinate 6,738 of NZ_JARKOZ010000180.1, forward strand.
GCGTTCACGAATACGACTCCTGGGCTTTCACGAAAAGGGACCACACCGTGGCGCGGCGCAAGCCGGCGCGCCCCCTGTGCCACGGACGGCGCGCGGAATCAATGGGCGTAGGCGAGCATCTTCTTGAGGCGGGCGTCGGTGACGGCGTAGCCCTCCTCGCGCAGGATGCGCACGAAGCTGTCGATGATGCACTGGGTGGCGTGGGCCTTGTCGGCGATGTGGGGCGAACTCATGATCTCGCGCAGGACGAGGTCGATCATGTAGACGCAGTGCGCCACGTCCTTGATGTCCTTGGCGACCATGACTCTCCCAGTGTCTTTTCCGGCCGGCGCGAGGCGCGCTATTCGCCGGCGACGAGCTTGTCCACGCGCAGGCCGTCCACCAGCCCCTGGCGGTAGGCGATGGCGACGTAGTCCCGGCGGATGCGCTCGCACAGGCGCTGGACGTCCTCGGCCAGTTGCCTGGCCTGTTCGGCCTCCCCGTCGTCGGCCAGGGCCTCCAGGGCGGCGATGCGGCAGCCGAGCTCCTCGATGTGCGCGGCCATCTCCTCGTCCGTGGTCTGGCCGTTGACCAAGTCCTCGATCCGGGTCTGGATCAGGTCGGGCAGCGACGCCTTGATGCTTTCCATGTCACTCCTCCCCTTGGCCGCCCACGGGCGCGGCCGTCTGGCCCGCCTGGCGGCGGGCAGGTTTGGCACGGTGCCACGGTCATACATGACAAGACCGCCGGTGTAAAACCCGGCTCAGGAACGGACGAGGGCGCGCAGATCGCCTTCGATGGCCTCACGGGCGCGCAGCCCGGCCAGCCACGGCTCGGGCAGGGCCGCAGGCTCGAGGGAAGCGCCGCAGACCATGCCGGCGAGCATGCCCCGGGCGGCGCTGTCGCCGCCGGCCATGACGTTTTGGATCAGGCAGGCCCGCAGGTCGTGTTCGTGGCGCGCGATCAGGTGGATCACCCCGGGCATGGCCTCGTCGATGCGGCAGGTGCGTCCGAAACGGCCGATGGCCGCCACGGTGTCCTCGCCGGCCGAGTCCAGTCCGGCCGCCAGCCAGCGGTCGACGGGGGCGCTGCCGTAGCCGGCCTCGGCCGCCTCCTCCAGGGCGCGGCGGGCGGGTTTGCCGGCCAGGGTCCCCCAGGCGGCGCGGGCGAAGAATTCCGCCGCCTCGATCACCTGGGCGTGGTTGTGGGTCATCTTGGTCTGGGCGCGCGCCGCCGCCACCAGGGCCGGGAGGTCGTGCCACAGCGCGCAGACCAGGGGCGCGACGCGGCTGGCCCCGGCCAGGTCGTTGGAATTGGAGCCGGACTGTTCGGGCCCTTCGCCGAAATCGAAGATCCGCAACGTCATGCGGGTTGCGCCGTCGATGTAGCCGTCGTAGGAGCGCATGCGCCCGATCCATTTCTCGGCGAAATCCTCGAGGTCGAAGCCGCCCCGCTCGGCCAGGGAACGCAGCAACAGCAGGGTCTGGTCGCCGTAGTGGGTCTGGTCGCCGGCTTTTTTCCCGGCATGATAGCCGTCGTCCGAGGGTGCGACGTACCCGTCCACCTCGCCGAAACGGCGGCGCAGGGCGGCGACGTCGTATTCCCAGTGCGGTCCAAGCGCCAAGGCATCGCCTATAAACGACGCCAACACCATGGCATGGGCCTTTGCGGACATGGTCCCTCCGGTGGAACAGTCGCAACACCATACCATGCCTGTCGGAAATATCCAAGGGCGCAGAAGGAGCCGTGTCGCAAAAAGAGCATGGATTCGCCGCGACACGCCCGCCGGGACAGCGGCCGGACCAGGCGTGATCCTTTACAATATTCCATGGAAACAATATCTTGCCCGCGCCGACGTCGTGCATGCGCCGGTCAGCTCCGCAACATCCTACAAAGGAGCCGTCATGCGAAAAACGCTCGCGCAAAATGACATCCTGCGGGCCATCGTGGACGATGTCCGGGCCGTCCCGGACGCGCCCGCGACGGACGTCACCGTGGGAACCTGCCTGGCCGCCGTGTCGGGTCGGTTCTGCGGCCTGGCCTCCCTCGTCTCCCACATCGCACCGGGACTGCAGCGACTGAGCCCCTCCCGGGAAACGCTGCCGGCGAGCGCCGGGGCCCTGGCCGCCAGCCTGGTCGAACCCGGCGTGTCCGGCACCGACGCCGCCAGCCTGGCCATGGCCGCGGTCAACGCCCTGCTTGCGCCGCCGACGGACGGCACCGACCACCCCGGCCAGGAGATCATGGTCTCCCGGTGCCGGGGCAGGAAGGCGGCCGTGGTCGGCCATTTTCCCTTCGTCGAGGAACTGCGCCGGGCGTGCGCGACCCTGTGGGTGCTGGAGAAGCGGCCCCAGCCCGGGGACGTGGACGCCTCCAAGGCCCCGGAGGTGCTGCCCCTGGCGGACGTGGTGGCCGTGACGGGCACGACGCTCGTCAACCACACCCTGGCGGACATCCTCAAATATTGCCGCGAGGACGCCTTCGTGGTCATGCTCGGCCCGACCACGCCCTTTGCCCCGTCGCTTTTCGCCTGCGGCATCGACGTGCTGGCCGGCTGCGCCGTGCCCGACCCGGAGGCGGCCCTGGCCGGCATCCGCGCCGGCAAGTGCTTCAAGGGGCTCGACGGCGTGCGCCAGACCGCCTGGGCCCGGCCGGGGCTCGACGTATAACAAGCGTGGGAAAATGCCTCCGGCGGCCAGGAGGGGCCGGGGCCCCTCCTGGACCACCCCGCAAGGGGGGACGAAACGAGGCTGACCATTCGAAGCGCCAGGCGCGGGCAGCGCGGGCGACGAGGTCCCAGGCGCGGGCCGGACATGCCCGGGCAACCTTACCCGATCGACGGGCTAGGAGACGCGGCCCGGCGTCTCGCCGCCTCCGACCAGGCGCAGCACGACGTAGCCGATGAGCCCCGCCGCCGTGGACGCGGCCAGAACCGCCAGCTTGGCCGTGGCGACCAGGTGGCCCTGCTCGCCGAACGCCAGCCCGGCGATGAAGATGGACATGGTGAAGCCGATGCCGGCCAGGCAGGCCACGCCGGCGTAGTGCCGCAGCCGCGCCCCTTCGGGCAGACTCGCCCAGCCGAGCCGAAACATGGCCAGGCAGACCCCGAAGATGCCCACGAATTTGCCGACCACGAGCCCCAGCACGATGCCCAGGGCCACGGGCTCGCCCAGGATCCCCCCGGCCTCGCCGCCAAGAGCCACGCCGGCATTGGCCAGGGCGAAGACCGGCATGACGGCGTAGGCCACGAAGGGGTGCAGGGCGTGCTCGATGCGCGACAGCGGCGCGCCGGCCTTGCGGCAGGCCGTCTCGATCTCCTCCAGGGCGGCGATCTGCGCCTTGTTGGCCAAAAGCGGCCCGCCGTCGCTGTCGGCCCTCTCGAAGCTGTCGAGCAGCCGGCGGACCCTGACCGCGAAGGCCCCGGCCGGCAGGCGCGTGCGGGCCGGGATGGCCATGGCCGCCACAACGCCAGCGATGGTGGCGTGCACGCCGGACTTGAGAAAAGCCAGCCACAGCACCGCGCCAAGCAGCAGGTAGACGACCGGATGGCGCACGCCCATGGCGTTGGCCGCCAGCATGCAAAGCAGCATGCCCGCTCCCAGGAAGAGCGAGAAAAGCGAGATGTCGCCGCTGTAGAAGACGGCGATGACCAGCACCGCGCCGATGTCGTCCACGATGGCCACGGCGGCCAGGAAGATCTTGAGCCCGGCCGGCACGCGGTCGCCGAGAAGCGACAGAATGCCCAGCGCGAAGGCGATGTCCGTGGCCATGGGCACGCCCCAACCCGAGAGGGAGGGCAGGCCGTGATTGACGGCGGCGTAGATGGCCGCCGGCACGACCATGCCGCCCACGGCCGCGGCCACGGGCAGGAGGGCCTGGCCGAGGGTGTTGAGCTCGCCGACCAGGATCTCGCGCTTGATCTCCAGCCCCACGGTGAAAAAGAAGATGGCCATAAGCCCGTCGTTGATCCAGTGCAAAAGCGTCTTGGACAAGACCATTTCGCCGAAGCCCACGGTCACCGGCGTGTCCCACAAGGCGGCGTAGGCCGGAGCGTAGGGGGAATTGGCCCAGACGAGGGCGACCAGGGTGCAGGCGATGAGCACGATGCCGCCCGAGGCCTCCACATGGCTGAACCTGATGAAGGGGGCCAGGGCCTGTTCGATGAAGGGGGCGCGCGAAGCGCCGCTGGTTTGTTGCATGTCGTTCCTGTATAGTGCGTGCGATGCCGGGGAAGGCTCGAAGTCGCGTTTCTTGCAGCGCCTTCAAGGCGACGGCAGCGTCCGCTTTTCCCATTGTATATCGCACGCAGTGCCTCATCGCAAGAAAAACCGGTCGCGGCCTCTCCATGGGGCTGCCCAAAATATCGATTTGCAGGCTGTCCCTTCCCGGCGAGGAGCATGCCGCGACGACGACGCAACAGAAAGCGGCGACCGCTTTTTCTTTCCGATCCGTTTCCAGGCGCTTCCATGACGGCCACGACTCCAGGCGAGGCGGCCGGCCTCGCTGCCGACCTCGCGTCCGTGTCGGGGAAAACGACGGCTTTCCGCGCCCAGGGCCTTGCGTACCCCCAAAACGTGTCCATTTTGCTTAACATGGGCGCTTGGCGCCGCGATCCGGGCACGGCCGGCCGGACAACGTCTTTTGGACCGGCCGGAAAACAGCCCCGACGGCGGCAGCGCGCCAGAGGAGGCCCCATGCAGATGGTCGTTTCACTGCAACCGCTCATCGCGCTCATCGCCGGCATCCTGATCCTCATCATGCCGCGCCTGCTCAACCTCATCGTGGCCATCTACCTGATCGCGGTCGGCATCCTGGGCCTGGTTCACGGCAGGCTCTAGGCCGCGCCCACACGAAGCGACGCCCCAGGGGCGAAGCGTGCACGCGGCGACATGGCGTCGCCCGCGACGATGCCGCCGCGCCTTCGCGGGCGCGGCTTCAAGCCCTCGTCGGCCGGAGCCCCGGGAGCCTGGCCCGTTGCCCCCGGCTCCGGCTTGGAGTACATGCCGCCGAGGATTTTCCCGATGCCTTCTCTTCCCATCTCCCCCGACGCGCCGTGGCTCGCGCCCCTGGCCGGCTTTTCCGACCTGCCCTTCCGGTTGCTGTGCCGGGAATTCGGGGCGGCCGTGGCCGTGACCGAGATGGTCAGCGCCAAGGGCCTTTTCCACGATTCGCGCAACACCAGGCGGCTGCTGGCCAGCCATCCCGACGACGCGCCGCTGGTGGTGCAGCTCTTCGGAGCCGATCCCGGCTATCTGGGTCGGGCCGTGCGGGAACTGGCCGAGGCGGGACATGCGTATTTCGACCTCAACTGCGGCTGTTCCGTGCGCAAGGTGGTCAAGACCGGCTCCGGCGCGGCCCTGCTCGGCGACCCCGAACGCCTCCTCGACTGTGCTGCAGCCATGGCCGCGGCCGCCGGCCCGGGCCGGGTCGGGGTCAAACTGCGCCTTGGCCCGAAGCCGCCGGAGTTCACGGCCCTTGACCTGGCCCCGCGCCTGGCCGAGGCGGGCGCGGCCTGGCTCACGCTCCATCCCCGCCACGCCAGCCAGGGTTTTTCCGGCGCGGCCGACGCGGCGAGCCTGGCGGCCTTCGTCGCCGCCTCACCCTTGCCGGTGCTGGCCAGCGGCGACCTCATGACCGAGACCGACGCCCTGTCGCGCCTGTCGGACACGGGCGCGGCCGGGGTCATGTACGCCCGGGGGGCGCTGGCCGACCCGCGCGTCTTCACCCGCCACGCCAACGGTCTGCGCGCCTCGCGCGGCCTGCCGGCCCTTCCCCTGCCGCCCCTTTGCGACGTCATCCGCCGTCACGCCGCCCTGTGCCGGGAACATGCCGACGACAAGCGGGCCCTGCTTCGCATGCGCACGGCCGTGCCCCGCTACCTGCGTGAACTGCCGGGCTGCCGCGCCTTGCGGGACAGGCTTTGTCACTGTACATCCTGGAACGAACTCGACGCCATCATCGACGCGGCCGAGGCCCTGGCCGCCGCACCCGGAGAACACGCATGAAACTGCTCCGCGCCCAGACCGCCGGCTTCTGCATGGGGGTGGACCTGGCGCTCAAGAAGCTGACCTCCCTCCTCGCCGATCCGGGAGAAGCCGCCTCGCCGGGCAGCCCCATCCTCACCTTCGGTCCCATCATCCACAATCCGCAGGTGTTGGAGGAATACGCCGCCCGGGGCGTGCGCGTGGTCAACGACCCGGTGGACATCCCGCCCGGGGCCACGGTGGTCATCCGGGCCCACGGCATTCCGGAGCACGTGCGCCAGGCCATCAAGGCGCGCCAAGCGATCATCGTCGACGCCACCTGCCCCAAGGTGAAAAAGGCCCAGACGCTCATCGCCTCCCAGGCCAGGCACGGCAAGGCGCTGCTGCTTTTCGGCGAGGTGGACCACCCGGAGGTCAAAGGCCTGCTCAGCTACGCCACGGCCGGGGCCTGTGTCTTCGGCTCCATGGACGAATTGGAGGAGCTGGAGCTGACTCCCGGTCCGGCCTATTTCCTGGCCGCCCAGACCACCCAGGACGAGCAGGAGTTCCTGCGCATCCGCGACCACCTCAAGGCCAGCCTGGACGCCGACCTCACCGTGCTCTCCACCATCTGCAACGCCACCATGAACCGCCAGCAGGAAGCCATGGATTTGGCCGCCCGGGTGGACTTCATGGTCGTGGTCGGCGGGCGCGAATCGGGCAACACCAGGCGGCTGGCCCAAGTGGCCCGGGCGGCCGGGACGGACTGCATCCACGTGGAGACCGCCGACGAGTTGACCACGGACATGGTGGCCGGAAAGCGCACAATCGGCTTGACAGCCGGAGCTTCAACCCCCAAGACGATAATTGACCGCGTGCAGAAGGTGCTGGAATCGTTTTAGCGAAAAGGCGACACCCGGAGATCCCCCTATGGCCCAGACCAACATCCTCCTTGAAGCCGGCACCAACGAGCTGGAAATCGTCGAGTTCTTCATCGACGAGCCCGCCCCTTCCTCCTTCACAAGCGACGCCCCGGAAGCCACCGGCCAGTACCGGGGCTATTACGGCGTCAACGTGGCCAAGGTCCTGGAGATCATCCGCCTGCCCAAGGTCACGGGTATGCCCGAGGTGTCCCACCCGAGCGTCCTTGGCGCGTTCAACCTGCGCAACCACATCATTCCCCTGGTGGACCTGTCCGTGTGGCTCGACAAGATCCGCCAGGATACGGATTCGCCCAAGGTCATCGTCACGGAATTCAACAACGTGACGACCTCGTTCCTGGTGTCCGGCGTCACCCGCATCCACCGCATGAGCTGGGAGGCGGTGGAGCCGCCCAACCGCTACGTCTCCAAGATGAGCGGCGACTCCATCACCGGCGTGGTCAAGCTCGAGGACCGCATCGTCTTCCTGCTCGACCTGGAAAAGATCGTGGCCGACCTCAATCCCAACCTCGGCCTGCGCCTGGACATGAGCATCGAATGGAGCTCCTCCAGCCGCTACCGCGCCCTGGTGGCCGACGACTCGGTGCTCGTGCGCGAAATGCTCAAGGACCTGCTCCACAAGGCCGGCTTCGACGTCACCGCCGTGCAGAACGGCCGCGAGGCCTACGAGCTGCTCATGCAGATCAAGTCCAACTCCGAGGCCGAGCACCGCCCGTTGTCCGACTACGTCCACGTCATGGTGGCCGACATCGAGATGCCGGCCATGGACGGGCACAACCTGACCAAGCGGATCAAGGAGGACCCGGTCCTCAAGACCCTGCCCGTGATCCTCTTCTCGTCGCTTATTACCGACAAGCTGCGCCACAAAGGCGAGGCCGTGGGCGCCGACGACCAGATTTCCAAGCCCGACGTGTCCCAACTGGCCATGCGGGCCAAGGCGCTCATCGAACAAAAGGGCGGCGGCGCACAGACCGCCGCCTGATCCCCCGACCGGGAGGCCTTCCGGCTTCGCGCCGCGACGTCCGCACAAGCGTCGCGGCGCGCCCCGGCGACCGCTTCCCTTGCCGCGACACCCCCGCGCGACCTGCGCTTCGCTCCCTTGACCTCCCCCCGTTCCCGTTCCGTCCGCGCCCCTGGCGCGACTTTTCGCCGCCCGGCCTTCCTGGGGCATTGCCGGCGCGATATGTCTTTCCACACTGTAACCGATCGTCTTTCCCCTCCGACACTTGCTTGCGGGTCCGCGTCCGGCCGTTCTGGCGCAAAGGCCCGTTGCCGCGCCTCTCCCGCGCGTCCACCCCAGGCAAGGCGTTTCGGATGCCCTCAGACGGACCCCACCGGCCTTCCCTTCCGGAACAGGCCATGCCGCCCTATCTGGCCCTATGGCATCGCCGTTTCGTCGCCCTGCCGCCGCGACGCTCCCTGCCGGTCACGCTTTTTTTCGACCGCGGCGCCGCGCCGCCGCTTCGCCGCATCATCCGGGCGGCCTGGCCCGCCGACGCCCGGGAGGCCCGGTCAAGCGCCCTCTACGTCGCGGCCCTGATCAACAACGTCCTGTGCGTGCACGGGGCCGCCTCGGTCACGCTCTTTTCCGAAAACGGGGTGCTTGCCGAGCGGCTGCGCGACGAGGCGCACCGGCTGCTCTTCATGCGCCTGCGCCCCTTTTCCGACATGCCCTTCGGCTTTTTGCGCGGCTTGTCCCGGCAGGTTTTCGGCCGGGACTTCCGCCTGGAGGCCGCCCCCGGCAACGCCCCGGCCCCAGGCCGCGAGCCCCCGGTCCCCATGGGTACGCCGCCGCCCGCGCCGCGCCCCGGGCTGGTACTGGCCGTCAACATCGGCCAGCACCTGACGAGCCTGGCCCTGGTGCGCGTCGACGGCGAGGGCCGTTTTTCCCTGGAAGGCCTCACCCGCCGCAAAAGCGCGCCCTGCGGCGAGGAAGCGAGCCTCGCCGCCATCCTCGCCGCCGTGCGGGATGAGGCCCGAAGCCTCGCCCGCGAGGCGCGGCCCGGAATCGACGCCCTGGCCATAAGCCTCGCGGCCACGACGTATCGCGGCAAGGTCCTCGCCGTGCCGGGCTACGGCCTTTTCCCCGAAGATTGTCCGGCCGGGGAGGCCGCCACCGCCCTGGCGCGCTTTTGCGGCGACGTGGCTCCGGGAGGTCCGTTCGACGTACTCAACGACGGCCTGGCCCAGGCCGTCTTCGCCCACCGCCACGGCGGCGCGCCGGTCGGCGACATGCTGTCGGTGCGCCTGGGCAGCTCCCCCGCCGTCCACCGCCTGGACGCCTCGGGCCGGGCCGCGCCGGGGTTCCACGAATACGGCTGGCTGGTCACGCGCTTTGCGCCGCCAAACGACACGGGCAGGCTCTTTTCTTCCATCAGACCCTACCTCTCGCACTACGGCGCGGCCGCCGTGGCCCACGAGCTCGGGCTGCTCGGGAAATACGGCCTGGGCATCGACGAGGCCCCGGCGTTCTTCCGCGACGCTCTGGACGCGGACCTTCCCCTGCTGCGCCAGGACGCCGAGCACGTTTACGGCATCCTGGGCGCGCACCTGGCCATGTTCGCCCACGAGTTGCACCGCGACCGGCCCCTGGCCACGATCCGGCTCCTGGGCTCGCGCACGAGCCGGCTCGACGCCGCGACCTTCCGGGTCATGGCCGCCGGGTTCGCCGCTTTCGCCGCGGGGCACGGGCTCGACCTCGAAGCGCTCGAGCTGACGCTCATCGAAGAAGCCTCGGCCGTGGCCGGCCTGGTGGGCGCGGCCCATGTCGCCCTGGAAGCCGCGCCCCAGGCCGGCCGGGGCTGACCGGCCGGCACGCCGCCGAACGTCGTGCGGCGGTCCTCCTTTTGACACATCCCGGGCTTTGTGCTTATCTGTGGCGCTCTTTTTCACGTATTCCCCATGCGCTTTGGAGGCGTTTCTTCATGACCGACACCAATTCGTCGCAGTCCCCCCGGACCGCTCCGGCCGACATCGCTTCAATCCTGCAGATGCCCCTGCGTCACTGGAAGCAGACCCTGGCCGGCGTGCTGGTCGTGGTGGCCGTGGCCGGCGGCTACGCCCTGTACGGCGTGTACCAGAAAAGCCAGGTGACCAAGGCCGAGAACGAACTGGGCACGATCCTTCTGACCAAGGCCGGGGCCGAACGTCTGGCCGCCCTGGAGACCCTGGCCAAGACCGCTCCCGGGGCCGCCCGCGACGGCGTCTGGCTGGCCGCCGCCCAGACCGCCCTGGAGCTGAACGATTTCGCCAAGGCCGCCGCCGCCTGGGACGCCGTCTCCAAGACCGCCCCGGCCGGCATGAAGACCGTGGCCGGCATCGGCTACGCCGCCGCCCTGTCCAAGGCCGGCCAGGACGCCAAGGCCGTGGAGGTGCTCGAGGCGCTGTCCGTTTCCGCGCCCAAGGCCTTCTCCATGACCGTGGACCGCCAACTGGCCGTGGCCGCCGAGGCCGCCGGGCAGTGGCAAAAGGCCCTGGCCGCCTTCGAGCGGATGAAGGCCGCCGGCAACGTGCAAAACGCCGCGTACATCGACGCCCGTATCGTCGACATCAAGAGCAAGGCCGCCAAGGGCAACGGCTGAGGCCGTCGCGTTTCGGCGCTTGGAAAAAAACCGCGCTCCCGGACGGCGACGCCCCCGGGACGCGATGGAATCGCCGCGCCGGCGGCGGGTCGGCTGACGCCCCCGCCGCCGGCGCGGTCGCCCGGACGCCATGGGGCGTCACTATTTTTGTCGGAGGTTCTTCGTGGGCAAGGAGCTATTGACCGCAACGGCCGGGGAAACCCTGCTGCTGCTCGGCAACGAGGCCATCGTCAGGGGGGCGTTGGAAGGCGGCGTCCGCTTCGTGACCTGCTATCCCGGGACGCCGTCCTCGGAAGTGCCGGACACCTTTTTCCGGCTTTCCCAGGGCGCGCCCTACTACTTCGAATATTCCGTCAACGAGAAGGTCGCCCTGGAAGTGGCCGGCGGCGCGACCCTGGCCGGACTTGCCTGCCTCGTGACCATGAAGCACGTCGGCGTCAACGTGGCCGCCGACCCGCTCATGACCCTGGCCTACGTCTCGGCCCCGGGCGGGCTGGTGCTCCTTTCCGCCGACGATCCCGGCTGCCACTCGTCGCAAAACGAGCAGGACAACCGCATCTACGCGCGCCTGGGCGGCCTGCCCTGCTTCGAGCCGGCCACGGCCCAGGAATGCAAGGACATGGCCCGCGACGCATTGCTCCTTTCCCGGGAGCTCGAAACGCCGGTCATGCTGCGCACCACCACCCGCGTCAACCATGTACGCGGCCCGGTGACCGCCGCAGAGCTGCCGAGCGACGTCGCGGAAAAGCCCTTCGTGAAAAATCCCGCCAAGTACGTGCCCCTGCCGGCCTCGGCCCGGCCCATGCACCAGCGCCTGCTCGGCGTGCTCGAAAAGGCCCGGGCCGTGGCCGAGACCTCGCCCCATAACGTCGAGCGCGGCCAGGGCGAGATCGGCTTCGTCAGCTCGGGCGTGGCCCGCAACTACCTGAGCGACGTCCTGGCCGAGGACGGCCTGGAAGGGACCGTGCGGGTGCTCGAACTCGGCATGACCTACCCCCTGCCCGAGGAGCGCATCGCCGCCTTTCTGGCCAAATGCCGCACCGTGGTCGTGGTCGAGGAGCTCGAGCCCGTGCTCGAAAACGACCTGCGCGCCCTGGCCCAAAAGCGCGGCATCGAGGTCGCCATCGTCGGCAAGGGCGAACATCTGCCGCGAAACGGCGAATATGCCACGGCCAACGTCCGGGCGGCGGTCGACGCGGTCCTCGGCCGGCCCGCGCCCGCGGCCGACACCCTGGCCGTGCCCGGCGACCTGCCCCGCCGGCCGCCCAACCTCTGCGCCGGCTGCCCCCACCGGGCCGCCTACTACGCCGTGCGCGAGGTCTTCGGCGACGAGGCCGTCTACTCCTCGGACATCGGCTGCTACACCCTGGGCTTTCTGCCGCCCTTCCGGGCCGCCGACTTCCTCCTGTGCATGGGCTCGTCCATCTCCACGGGCGCGGGCTTCGCCCGGGCCTCGGGCAAGCCGGTGGTGGCGTTCATCGGCGACTCGACCTTCTTTCATTCCGGCATCACCGGGCTCATCGACGCCGTGGCCTACGACCACGACATCCTGGTGGTGATCCTTGACAACCGCACCACGGCCATGACCGGCCACCAGCCCAACCCCGGGGTGGATACCACCATCTTCGGCGAAAATCCCAACCCGGTGGACCTCATGGCCCTGATCCGGGCCTGCGGCATCGAGCCGGTCAAGGTCAACCCCCTCAACCACAAGGCCACCGTGGCGGCGCTTCAGGCCTTCGCCGGCCAGCGCGGCCCCCGCGTCCTCGTGGCCGAGTACCCCTGCCCCATCCACGCCCGGCGCGTGGGCCAGGCCAAGAAGACCCTGCCCGCCCGGGTGGCCGGCGACCCCGAATCCTGCCTGGCCGTGCGGGACAACCTGGCCTGCCCGGCCTTCGCCATGGAGGCCGGCGTCTTCACCATCAACGCCGAACAGTGCGACGGCTGCATGTACTGCGTGCAGCTTTCCGCCGCCATCAAGCCCGGCAAGAAGGAGGCCCGATGAACCGCGCCCGCATCTTCCTCACCGGCGTCGGCGGCCAGGGAACCCTGACCGCCACCACGCTGCTCGCCCGCACCGCCCTGGACGCGGGCCTGCCCGTCACCTCGGGCGAGATCCACGGCATGGCCCAGCGCGGCGGCGTGGTCGAATCGACGCTGCTCGTCGGCGGCTACAAAAGCGCCCGCATCTCGGCCGGCGAGGCCGACGTGCTGCTCGGCTTCGAACTGCTGGAAACCCTTCGCGCCCTGCCGATGCTGCGGCGCGGGGGATTTATCGTCAGCAACGCCGAGGCCGTCCAGCCCGTGGGCGTGTGCCTGGGCCGGGAATGCTACCCGCCGCTCGAGGCCGTTTTGGACACGGCCCGGGGCTTCGCCGCCGGCATCGTCATGGTGCCGGCCATCAGCCTGGCCGAACAGGCCGGCACGGCCAAGGCCGCCAACATCGTGCTCCTCGGCGCGGCCGCGGCCAGCGGTGCGCTGCCCTTCGACGTGGCGGCGCTCGTGCGCTCGGTGGAGAAATACCTCAAGCCCAAGATCGTGCCGCTCAACCTCAAGGCCCTGGAGCTGGGCGCCCAGGCGGCCGCAACAGGACAGGCGGCGTGATCGATCCGCTTACGACCTTCGACAGCGCGGGCCCGGCCTTTTACGGGGCGCTTTCGCGCATCGCAGCGACCACCGGGCCGGGCCGCGCCGTGCGCCGCGGCCTGGAGGAGTCCCTGGCCATCCTGGTCGAGACCCTGGGCTACCGTCGGGCCAGCCTGGAGATCCATGACCTGCCCCAGGCCGGGGCGCGCATCCTGCTCTCTCACGGCAAGGAGCAGGGCCTGGACCACCTCTACGGGCCCGCCCCCCTGTCCACGGGCCAAGTCATCGGCTCCAGGCGCTCCCTGGTGCTCCAGGACGTCAAGGACCACCCCGACTTCCTCGGCCGGCCGCCCCAGGAACTGGCCACCCTGTCCTATATCTGCGTGCCCGTGACCATCCCCGAGCCCGACGGCCAGGTGGAGGGCTTCGCGCCCGTGGCCGGATCGGGCGTGGTCGGGGCGCTCAGCGTCGATCTGCCCAAGGCCCCCATGGTCTTTCTGGAGGCCCACCGGGAATTCCTGGTCGTGGCCGGGGCCATGATCGGCAACGCGGCCCTGCGCCTGCGGGACGAACTGGCCCGTTCGCGCCGCCGTCCCGCGCCCCAACTCGCCGCCGAGACGCCGGTTTCGCCCGAAGCCGAGGCTTTGGCCGAATCCCTGGCCCCGCCGCCGGTGGCCGTGTCCAAGAGCATGCGCCTGCTCCTGCGCCAGATCGCCCAGGCGGCCGACGCCGGCGCGCCGGTGCTCCTGCGCGGCGAGGAAGGCACGGGCAAGGAAGCCCTGGCCCGCTTTCTCCACGCCCAGGGCAATCGCCGCCACCGCCCTTTCCTGCGCCTGGGCTGCGGCGAGATGCCGGAAGAGGCTGCCCTGGAGGCGCTTTGCGGCGTGCAGAAGGGCGAACGCGCCAAGGCCACCCGCTCCCGCCGGGGCATCTTCGAGCTGGCCCAGGGCGGCGTGGTCTTCCTGGACGACATCGACGAGCTGCCCCTGGCCGCCCAGGAACAGGTGCTGCGCGTCATCCAGGAAGGAGCCATGCAGCGGGCCGGCGGCGACACGCCGGTTTCCGTGGACGCCCGGGTCGTGGCCGCCAGCCGCGCCTCCCTGGAGGACGCCCTGGCCAGGGGCGACTTCCTGGAAGACCTCTACTACGCCCTGGGCGTTTTTTCGCTCTTCGTGCCGCCCCTTCGCGACCGCACCGGCGACATCCTGCCCCTGGCCGAGCGCTTTCTCGACGACTTCTCGAAACGTACCGGCAAGACCGTGCGCCGCATCTCCACGCCGGCCATCGACCTGCTCAATCAGTACCATTGGCCGGGAAACGTCAGAGAACTCTTGAGCTGCATGGAGCGGGCGGCCCTGGTGTGCGACGAGGCCGTGGTGCGCACCTACCACCTGCCGCCGACCCTGCAGACCGGCGAATCCTCGGGCACGGAACCCTCGCTTTCCTTTGGCGACGCCGTGGCCACCTTCGAGCAGGAACTGTTGGTCGAGGCCCTGAAAAAGGCCCGAGGCAACATGTACCAGGCGGCGCGCAACCTGCGTGAGAGCTACCGGGTGGTCAACTACAAGGTCAAGAAGTACGGCATCGATCCCAAGCGCTTCACGCCCGGCCGCCGCGGCTGATTTCGCGAGAAAACGGTTTACCCGACAAAGCCAACCGCGTACGATTCAACGTCAATTCATTCCCTACGGAGGGTTCATGGCCAGCCTCGCCAGCCACGAGTACTATCGCGACGACATGAGGAAGATGCCGCCGCTGCGCTCCATCGCCCAGACGCTCTGCCTGGACAGGCGGGTGCGCAAGGTCACGGCCGCCGAGGCTTACGCCCTGGCCAAAAGCCAGTACGACGTCATGGACACCGACCTGCCGATCTACCCGCCGGCGGCGGCCCGCCTGGGCCTGCCCGAGGGCGCGACGGTCATCAACAACTGCCACGGCCGCATCGTCGGCCGCACGGCCAAGGCCCGGCGCTTCTACAACCGCATGGAGGCCGTGGAGCGCCGCAAGGTCGAGTCCGACCTGCGCGAGGCCGTCTACGAGATGCAGCGCCACCCCCTGATCAAGGCCGAGGCGATCCTCGGACTCGACCCGGACCTCATGATCAAGGCGACCATCGTGGCCACCGAGGACGACGCGGTCAACGTCTTCAACTGGCTGGCCAACTTCACGCCCTACGAGGAACTGGCCGCAGTCTACGCCAAGAGCCCCCGCCTGCCCATTCCCGACATCCTCGTCGTCGGCTTCAACCATTGGAAGACGACGGACCCCTACTACCACAACGAAGGCGGCTCCCAGCTGGCCCTGGTGGACGAGGAGGCCAACGTCATCTTCAACCTGGGCATGCGCTATTTCGGCGAACGCAAGAAGGGCACCCTCACCCTGGCCTGGACCTCGGGCATGCGCCTTGGCATGGCCGCCTGCCACGGCGGCATCAAGGAGATCGACTTCTCCGGCTGCCAGGACCCGTCCGCGCGCGAAAAGGGCAAGCGCTCCATCGCCTTTTTCGGCCTGTCCGGCACGGGCAAGTCGTCGCACACCAACTCCCACGACAACGGCGGCACCCTGCCGGCCGGCTTTTCCAAGGTGGTGCTCCACGACGACGCCTTCCAGATCGACTGCGAGGGCAAGGTCTGCCGGGTGTGGGAGCCAACGCTCTTCGACAAGACCGACTCCCGCCCCCTGGGACATCCGGACTGGCGCTACATGATTTCCACCATGAACCTGGCCCTGACCGAGGACGGCGGCAAGGTGCTGCCGCTGGGGCAGGACGTGCGCAACCCCAACGGCCGGGCGCTCATCGACCGCGACCTGCTCGGGGCCTACGTCAACCGCTGCGCCTTCCCGGACATCATGGTCTGGCTCATGAAGGACACCTGCCTGCCGCCGGTGGTGCGCTTCGCGGACAAGGCCCTCGGCGTGGCCATGGGCGCGTCGCTCATGACCCGGCGCAACCTGGCCGAGAACGTGAGCGAGGAAGAGCTCAAAAAACTCGTGTTCGAACCCTTCGCCAACCCCTTCCGGGTCTACGAGCTGTGGAAGGACGTGGAGGCGTTTTTGCACGTGTTCAAGGCCGGCGCGGTGGGCTACGCCTTCAACTCCGTGGGCTTCTGGAAGAGTTCCGACCGCGACCTGCGCAAGATTCCCCTGGCCACTTCTCTCACCCTGCAAACGGCCCTGCTCCTGGACAAGCTCGAGTGGGAGGACTGGGACATGCTGCCCGGCGCGCAGCTGCCCAAGCGCGAGAGCGTGGACAGGCTCCTTCCCGGCTACACCGACGCCTACGGCCCGGCCAAGGTGGAAAACCCCGAGCGCTACGCCGAGACCCTCAAGGACCGCTTCCACCAGCGCCGCGTGTACCTGCAGAATTCCGACCTGCACAACCGGCCGGAACTCCTCATGACCCTGGTCAACGCGCTCATGGCCAGAGCGTAGGCAGCGCAAGGCAGGCGAAACGCCCATGACCCAGGCCGCCCCTTCACGCCCTTCCCGCCGTCGCCGGACGGGAAATCCCGCGTCCGGGGGCGGCCGCCAACGCGTCGGAGGCGGGCCGGCATGAGCCTTCGCGCCATCCTGGGGGCCATCGGCCTGGCCGTGTCCCTGCCCTTCCTGATCTATCTGGTCTACTTGAGCCAGGCCAAAACCACGAGCCCGGACCAGATCATCTTCCTGGCCTTCGCCTTCTCCATCACCTTTCCGACGCTGATCCTGCTGTCCCTGGTCCTTTTCCGAAGCCTGGTCATCCTGGCCGTTTCCTTGCCGGTCTACGCCGTATGCGTCATCGCCGGCTACGCCAGGACGTTCATGGCCTTCCAGATCCTGTGCAATGGCAAACTAACGGAATCATTCAGGGATTGCCTGTACTTCAGCGTTTCGCTCTTCACCAACACGGGCTGCGCCGACTGCACGCCCACGCCGCAGCTGCGCCTGCTGGCCGCCTCGGAGGCCTTTTTCGGCTACCTGGCCCTGGGCGTGTTCTCGGCCTGCCTCATCGTCATCCTGGTGCGGCTGATCACCACCAACAAACTGCGCCCCTGACCGACCCCAAGCCGCCCGGCACGCGCCCGGTCTGTCCGGGCTCGCCGATTTTCCCGCGACGACGGGCGGTCAGCTTTCCTCAATCTCCCGGAACACCAGTTTGCGCGAAAGCGTCCGGCGCACGTGGCAGGCCCTGGCGGCGCGCAGGAGCTTCCGGCGATGCTCGGACGTCAGATCTTCCCCGATGAAGGTCAGGGAACACACGAAAGCCGTCGTCTCGGGATCGCTCCTATCCAGGGAGACGGTCGCCACTACCTCCTCCAGGGGAATTTTGTGGTTGTCGGCGTACATGCGCACCATCATGGCCGTGCACGACCCGAGCGCCGCCTCCAGCAGCTCGTGGGGCCGAAACCCCAGCCCCGACCCGCCCTTGTCGCTCGTGGCGTCGCAGACGGCCTCGAACACCCCGTTGGAAAAGGACACCTGATACGGCGTATCCAGACTGCGACAATGCATCATTGGCACCGCTCCTTCCGCGCTGACATGCATGATGGGAGGCCGCCCACGATATTCCTCGATACGGATTCCCTCAAGCCCGGACGCCCCCAGGCGGACCGCAAAAGCGAAACGCCCCCGGCGGCAGGGCCGCGCGGGGGCGTCGGATGGCATGGAGGTCGCCCGGTTACGGTTCGACCTTGAAGACGTAGGCCGCCTCGGGGCGCAGATATTTCTGGGCCAGGGCGCGCAGATTCTCGCTCGTAAGCCCCTGAGCCGCCTCGACCACTTGGCGTTCGTGCTCCAGCGGCAGCCCCAGGGACAGGGACTTGGCCGCCTCGCCTGAACGGGAGCCGAGGCTTTGGCGCTCGCGGTAGTAGTCGCCGGTCATGGCGTTTTTGGCCCGCAGCATGAGTTCGTCCGGCAGGGGCTTTTGCCCCAGCTCCCCGGCGATGCGCTTGAAGCCTTCCAGGGCGGCGGCGTCCTTGTCGGGCGAGGTGCCGATGTAGAAGGCGATGAATCCCGTGGTGTCGGCCTGCCACAGAAAGGAGGTCACGGAATAGCCCAGGCTCTCGCCGTCGCGCAGGCGGGTGAAGAGCAGGCCGCTCTGGCCGGCCAGGACCTCGTTGAGAAGCTCCAGGCCCGGGGATTCGGACGAGGCCAGCCCCGGCGCCGGGAAGACCATGAGCAGGTGGCTCTGGTTGCGCCCGGGCAGCTTCACCGAGGCCTCGCGCCCCTGCCCCCACTTGGGCGTGGGGAAGCTGAACGGCTTGGCCTGGCCGGCGGCCTTGGCCAGCTTTTCGGCCAGGGCTCGCACGGCTCCGGCGTCGAAATCGCCGCTGACGGCCATGACGAAGGGCATGGCCCGCTGGGCGGCCCAGAAGGCGGCCACCTCCTTGGTCGTGAACGCCCGCACCGTGCCGGGTTCGCCCAGGCGCGTGTAGGCGTAGGCCGTGTCCGTGAAAAGGAACGGGAAGAGCTTGCGGAAGGCCAGGGCCATGGGCTGGTCTTCCTTGTCCTTGATGGACGCGAGCTGGTCGGCGATCTCCCTGTCCACCTCGGTCTTGAGAAAGGCCGGGGAAAGCAGCACGTCGCCCATGAGGCCGTAGAGGTCCTTCTGGAAGCGGCTGGGGAACTTCGCGCCCACCGTGAAGGAATCCCGGCCCGAGGAGGCGGAAAGCGTGGCCGCCCGGTCGGAGAGATAATCCTCCAGGGCGTTGGCCGAGAGCTTGGCCGTGCCCGTGGTCAGGCTGTTGGCGGCCAGCTCGGCCAGGCCCTGTCTGTCCTTGGCCAGCAAGGCGTCACCGCCGTTGTAGACCAGGGACACGGACACGTAGGGCAAGGTGGCGTCGGGCAGGAGCACGAGGCGGTGGCCGCCGCCGAGATCGACCACCTCGGGCGAGGTCGGCTTCTCGGCCCCTTGTCCGGCGGCGACGGCGGCCGCCTTGGGCGCGGGCCAGGCCTTGGCCGCGATTTCGGTCAGTCCCTTGGCCGTGACGGCGTTCTCGGCGTCCTTGGGGGCCAGCACGGCGGTCAGCATGCGCTCGGGACGCAAATAGGCCTCGATGACCGCGGCAAGGGCCTTCTGGTCGACGAGGCGCACGGCCCGCAGGTAGTTGGCCTCGCCGTCGGGGTCGTAGCCGTGGAAGTGAAAGAAGCCTGCCTTCATGGCCAGCCCGGGCAGGGTCTCCTTGGCCTGGTAGAGGCCGTCCTCGATGTTGAGGCGCACGCGCTCGATCTCGCGGTCGGTGAAGGTCGTGCCCTTGAGCCGCGAAAGCTCGGCGAGAAGTCCCTGCCAGAAGGCGGCCACGTTGGCGGCGTCCAGGGTGGCGCTGACGAGGAAGAGCCCCGAGCGCTCCAGGGTCAGCGACGAACAGGACACGTCATCCACGAGCTTTTTTTCGTACTTGAAGGTGCGGTACAGCCGGCTGGTCTCGTCGCCGGCCAGCAGCTGGGCCAGGACCTCGAGCCCGGCCTCGTCCGCGGCCCGCAGCCCCGGCGTGGCGAAGGCGATCTGCAAACGAACCTTGTTCCAGGGGCCGTACTCCACCTTGACCTGCGGCTCGACCACGCCCGGCAGCGGCAGGGCGTAGGGCGCAGGGGGCGACAGGGGCCGGTCGTTCACCATGGCCCCGAAAAGGGCCTTGGCCTCGGCCACCACGTCCTCGGCCCGCACCTTGCCCACGACCACGAGCATCATGGCCCGGGGCTGGTAGCGCTCGCGCACGTACTGGCGCAGGTCCTCGGCGGAAAAGCCGGACACGGTCTCGGGAAAGCCGATCACGGGCCAGCCGTAGGCCTGGCCGGGCCAGGCCATGGCCTGGGTCGTCTGGAAGAGGCGGTTGTCGGGGTTGTCCCTGCCCCGGGCCAGCTCGGAGAGCACCACCTGGCGCTCGCTGTCGAGCTCGGCCGGGTCGAACTTGGCCCCGAAGATCATGTCTTTCATGACGTCGAGGCCGAGCTTCCATCGGTCGGCGGGCAGGTCCACCCGGTAGACGGTGCTGTCGAAGCTGGTGGAGGCGTTGAGCTCGCCGCCGGCGCTTTCGACGTCGGACGCCACCTGGCCGGCCGCCCGCTTCTCGGTGGACTTGAACACCATGTGCTCGAGCAGGTGGCTCAGTCCCGCCTGCTTGGCCGTCTCGTATCCGGAGCCGGCGTGCACGAAGAGCCGCTCGGAAACCAGGGGAAAGCGGTTGTCCTCGATGACCATGACGGTCATCCCGTTGGGAAGGCTCACGATCTTCGGGGGGTCGGCGGCAGAGGCCGAAACGCCGGACAGGGCGGCGACAAGGGCCGCCAGGGCGAAAACGAAACGCCAACGCATGCATGCTCCTTTGGGTTTGGCGTGTTCCCGGGCGGCGGCCCGTCCGGGAACGAACTTGCAAGAGCTACGACCGAAAGGAAGGGATGGGTACTTAATTTTGATTCATCGTCGCAGGAAAGACCCGGCCGTCCTCGAAGGCCACGGCGGTCTTGGTCAGGCCGTAACGGCCGCGCACGAGCGCGGGACAGACCGTCTCGGCCAGGCGCAGGGGGCTCAAGTAGGTCTCGGCGAAGGTGCAGGTGAAGCGCACGACGGTCGGGGAAAGGACGGCCACGTCCGTGACAAGGACCTTGGCGTCCAGGGTGCGCGGCCCCTTTTTCGATTCCCAGGTCACGGGGAAGGAGGAAGCGGGGACGAAGGCGCGCCAGCCCTCCAGGCAGCGGGCGGCCAGGGCCTCGGGCAGGGACAGCTCGAAGGTCTCCAGGATGGGCTGGGCGACGCGTCGGCCCTCGGCCAGGGCGTCCACGCCGACCACGGCCATGCCCTCGGGCAGGTTGGGGTTGAGCCGCGCGGCGAAGTCCTCGGGCGAGACCGCCTCGCGCAAAAAGATCGCCGTCCACTCGGCCAGGCTCCCCACGCCCACGGGCAGGGCCCGGCCGAAGGAGATCTGGGGCAGCGGATGGTAGCCGGCGGAAAAGCTGGGCTTGAGCCCCGCCCGGCGCAGGGCTCGCTCGAAAACCCGGGCCAGCTCGAGCTGGCTCAGGTACACGGCGCTGCCGGTCTTGGCGTACCACAGGCGCACATGGGCGGCCTTTCGCGTCAGGTCCTCGCGCGGCGGGGCCGGCGGCGCGACCACGGCGTCGTGCTCCCGGGCCTCCCGGTTGAGCCTCGGCCGGATGTCCCCGGTTCCGGCCTTGTCCAGGGCGGATTTGCGGCCTTCGTAGGAGCACACGCCGCAGCCCGAGCAGTCGCCGTAGCGGCAGTCGGCCGTGACGGCCCCGCGCAGGGCCTTGTCGCGCTCGCGGCGCAGATAGCCTGGGGTGACGCCGCAGGAGAGGTGGTCCCAGGGCAAGGGCGCATCGACGTCGCGCCCGGCCAGCCATTTTTCGGGCTCCATACCCGCCTCGGCGAAGACGCGCAGCCACGGGGCCAGGTCGAAGCGGTCCACCCAGGAGCAGAAAAGCGCTCCCTCACGCCAGGCGGCCTCGACCACGGGCGCAAGCTCCCGGCCGGCCCGGGAGAACACGCCTTCGAGAAAACTCATCTCCGGTTCGTGCCAGCGCAGAGTCAGCCGCCGGTCCGAAGAGAAAAGGTCGCGCAGCCGCCCCACCCGCTCGCGGATGGCCTCGAGGCCGATCTGCGGCTCCCACTGGAAGGGGGTGTGGGGCTTGGGCACGAAGGGCGAGATGGCGGCCGTGACCTGCAGCCGCTTGGTTCCGGGCGGGGCCGCGGCCAGGACCTTTTTGGCCAGCTCGTAGATGCCCTCCACGTCGGCCTCGGTCTCCGTGGGCAGGCCGATCATGAAGTAGAGCTTCACCTGCTGCCAGCCGTGGGCGAAGAGTCGCCGGGCGTGGTCGAGGATGTCCTCCTCGGTGATGCCCTTGTTGATGACGTCGCGCAGGCGCTGGGTGGCGGCCTCGGGGGCCATGGTCGCGCCGGTGCGGCGGATGCCGGCCATCATGGACAGGATGGAGTCGGACAAGGTGCCGGCCCGAAGCGACGGCAGGGACACGGCCACCTGCTCCCGGCGGCAGCGGTCGATGCTGCGGGAAAAAAGGCTCTCCAGGGCCGAGAAGTCGCCCGTGGACAGGGACAGGAAGGACAGCTCCTCCCAGCCCGTGCGGGAGAGCCCCTCGGCCACCAGGACCTCCAGGCCGTCCAGGCCGCGCTCGCGCACGGGCCGGTAGATCATGCCGGCATGGCAGAAGCGGCAGCCGCGCGTGCAGCCCCGGGCGATCTCCACGGCCAGGCGATCGTGCACGGACTGGGCGAAGGGAACGACCTGGCAGGTGGGAAAGGGCGCGGCGTCGAGGTCGGCGATGACGGCCTTCTCCACCCGCTCGTAGCCGGGCACGAAGGGGCGCGGCGCGCCGTCCGGGCCGGGCTCGAAAAATTCCGGCACGTAGACGCCCTGAATGGCGGTCAGCCGCAAAAGCAGGTCCCGACGGGAGAGGCCTTCCCCACGCGCCGCGTCCAGGGCCAGCAAGATAGCGGGCAGGGCTTCCTCGCCGTCGCCGATGACCATGACGTCGAAAAAGGGGGCCACGGGCTCGGCGTTGAAGGCGCAGCCGCCGCCGGCGATGACGAGCGGCCCCCCCTCCCCCCGGTCGGCGGCCCGGAAGGGGATGCCGGCCAGGTCGAGCATGTGCAGCACGTTGGTGTAGCAGAGCTCGTGGGTGAGGTGGAAGGCCACCACGTCGCAGGCGGCCAGCGGCGTGTCGGACTCCAGCGTGCAAAGGGACGCGCCCCGCTCGCGCAGCATGGCGGCCGCCTCGTCCGAAGGCGTGAACACCCGCTCGGCGGCGAGACCCGCCACACGATTGACGGCCTCGTAGAGGATGCGCCCGCCGACGTAGGACATGCCGACCTCGTACATGTCGGGAAAGGCCAGGGCGACCCGCACCCGGACATCGGCCGGGTCCTTGGCCGTGCGGCCCCATTCCGCGCCCAGGTACTGGGTGGGCTTTTGCAGGTCGGCGACGAATTCACGCATGAAGCCTCCAGCCGCCGGATGGGCCGGGGCGCGGGGTTGGACGGTAGCGACGGGTCCGCCTCCCCCGGGGATCCGGGGGAGGCGGCGACGAAAGACTATTTCTTGAGCAGATTGGAGATGTTGCCCTTGCCGGCCAGATTGGACAGGGTCTTGAGGTCGCCGGAGGTGGAAAGGGTCAGGTTGCTCGTGGCTTCGAGGTAGCGGGTCTTGAGCTCCTCGGGAAACTTCTTGAACTGGTAGAGCACGTGGGAAAGGTCGATCTCGCCGCCCACTTCGGTCTCGAAGGGATACCCAAAGGGCAGAAGCAGCATCTGCACGCCCTGCTGGGAGGGGATGGTCTGGAGCAGGGCGACGTCGACGAGCTTGCCGGCGGCGTCGTCCCACTTTCCCAGCACGGTCTCGCCGTTTATCAGCTTCACGAGGCGGATGTCATAGGCCATGAAGGATTCTCCTTGATGATTGCGTGGCGTTGGGCCGGCCTTGAGCTAGATACCGGCCAGGCCCTTGTCAAGGGCGCTACTCGTTGTAATCGAAGACGTTGAAGCCGTGCTTCATGCACAGGGAATCGCGCTCGGCCTCGCTCAAGTCGGCGCGCACCATCTCCGCGACCATCTGTTCGAGCGTGATGCGCGGCCGCCAGCCGAGCTTCTCCCGGGCCTTGGTCGGATCGCCGAGGAGCGTTTCCACCTCGGTGGGACGGAAATAACGCGGATCGACGGCCACCAGGCACTTGCCGGTGTCGACGTCGATGCCCTTCTCCTGCTCGCCCTCGCCCTGGAAGCGCAGCTTGATGCCAAGTTCGTCGGCGGTCATGCGCACGAAGTCGCGCACGGAATACTGCTTGCCCGTGGCGATGACGAAGTCGTCGGGCGCGTCCTGCTGGAGCATGAGCCACTGCATCTCCACGTAGTCCCTGGCGTGGCCCCAGTCCCGAAGGGCGGAAAGGTTGCCGAGGTAGAGGCAGTCCTGCAGGCCCAGCTTGATGCGGGCCATGGCCCGGGTGATCTTGCGGGTGACGAAGGTTTCGCCGCGAAGGGGCGACTCGTGGTTGAACAGGATGCCGTTGCAGGCGTACATGCCGTAGGCTTCGCGGTAGTTGACCGTGATCCAGTAGGCGTAGAGCTTGGCCACGGCATAGGGGCTGCGCGGGTAGAACGGCGTCGTCTCGGTCTGGGGTGTTTCCTGCACCTTGCCGAAAAGTTCCGAGGTCGAGGCCTGGTAGAAGCGCGTGTGCTTCGCGAGGCCCAGGATGCGGATGGCCTCGAGGATACGCAGCGTGCCCAGGGCGTCCACGTCGGCGGTGTACTCCGGCGACTCGAAGGAGACCTTGACGTGGCTCTGGGCGGCCAGGTTGTAGACCTCGTCGGGACGGACTTCCTGCACGATGCGGATCAGGTTGGTGGAGTCCGAAAGGTCGCCGTAGTGCAGAACGAGCTTGCGGTCGGTCTCATGGGGATCGCGGTAGAGATGGTCGATGCGCTGGGTGTTGAAAAGCGAGGCCCGCCGTTTGATGCCGTGGACCTCATAGCCCTTTTGAAGCAGCAGTTCGGCCAGGTAGGCTCCGTCCTGACCGGTGATGCCGGTGATGAGGGCGACTTTGCTCTTCATGAAACGATATTCTCCCTTGGAGGTTGGCGCATCTCATGCTCGACCATGGCCCGGGCCACGTCGGCGGGATGCATGACGGCCTTCCAGCCCAGGCGGTCGTCCGCCCTGGCCGGATTGGCCCGGCTGACGGCGATGTCGGCCGGACGGAAAAGACTTTTGTCCACATCCACGTGGTCGCTCCAGTCGAGGCCGGCGGCGGCGAAGGCCTGGGCCGTGAATTCGGCCAGGGTGATGGTCGCGCCCGTGGCGATGACCAAATCCTCGGGCGCGTCCTGTTGGAGCATGGCCCACATGGCTTCGACGTATTCCGGAGCCCAGCCCCAGTCGCGGGCAACTTCGATGTTGCCCAGGCGCAGGCGCTCGCCCGACCCGGCCGCGATGCGGGCGGCGGCGGTGACGATCTTGCGGGTCACGAAACGGGCCGGCCGCAGCGGCGACTCGTGGTTGAAAAGGATGCCCGAGCAGGCGTAGAGCGCGTAGGCTTCGCGGTAGTTGGCCACCTCGAAGTGGGCGGCGGCCTTGGCCACGGCGTAGGGGCTGCGCGGGGCGAAAGGCGTCCGTTCGGTCGCCGGCGCGCCGCCGGTGTCGCCGAAGCAGTCGCTGGAGGAGGCGTTGTAGAGCCGCACCGGCGCGCCGAGGAAGCGCACGGCCTCCAGAAGGTTGAGGGTGCCGACGCCGATGGACATGAACGTCTCCACGGGCTGCTCGAAGGAAAGCCCCACCGAGGACTGGCCGGCCAGGTGGTAGATCTCGTCGGGCGCGACCTTGGTCAGCACGGTGAGCACGCTACGGAAATCGGTCAGGGTCACGGAATGGAGCGTGAGGCGGTCCCTGATGCCGAGCGTGTCGAGATTGCGCAACGAAACCATCTGGGCGTCGCGCGAGGTGCCGGCGACCCGGTAGCCCTTCTCCAGGAGCAGCCTGGCCAGATAGGCGCCGTCCTGACCGGAGATGCCGAAAATCAGCGCTGTCTTCATGCTCGGGGATATCCTGAAGGCGTGTTGGAACGGAGAAGGCTAATTTTTTCCCCGCCCGCCGTCAACAGCCGGGCCTTGCGAACCGGCCGGCCCGCTCCGGCCTTCCCCGGCGGCCTGGCGGCAGGAAGCGCAGACGCCGTCGATGCGCACCTCGACGCCGAGCACGTCCATGTCCAGGGAGCGGCCAACGGCAACCACGTCCAGGAGGTCGCTTCCGGCCGGCAGGCATTCCATGCGGCCGCAGCGCAGACAGTAGGCGTGGCCGTGGGCCCGGCCGGACAGGCGCGGCCCCAGGCAGTAGCGGAAGGCCCGGTCGCCACTGCTGTGGCGGTTGGCCAGGCCCTGGCGCACGAAGAGGTCGAGGATGCGGTAGAGCGTGACCTTGTTGACGGGCATGGCTTCGCGCACCCGGGCCAGGATGTCGGCGGCGGGCATGGCCCGGTCGCCGCCGGCCAGCACGCGGGCCACGGCCAGGCGCACGGGCGTGGGCTCCGCCCCGGCCTCGGCCAGCAAGCGGGCCATGTCTTCCTCGGCCAAAACCATGGTTTTTCCCTTACCCCCGATGCCCACGGGCGTGAAGTCCCGGCAGGAGGGACAGGAAGTAGGTCGCGGCGGCCACGGCAATGATGGCCGCGCCCGAGGTCAGGTCGCAGCCGTAGGCCAGGGCCAGACCGGCCAGGCAGAAGAACATGTTGAGCGCCGTGGCCAGGACCATGGCCCGGCCCAGGGAGGAAGCCCGCCGCAAGGCCAGGCTCGGGGCCACGGACAGCAGCGCGATGACCAGGATCAGCCCGGCCACGCGGATGAGCAGCACCACCGTGACCGCGGCCAGGGCCGTGAGCAGGTAATGCATAAGCCCCACCGGCGCGCCGCGCACGGCAGCGAACTCCCTATCGAAGGCCATGGCCACGAACCCGTTGTAATGGCGCAGGGTCACGGCGCAAAGCACGATCGCCAGGCCGGCCAGGGCGTAGAGGTCGGCCACGGGCACGGTGATGATGCTGCCGAAGAGGTAGCTCATGAGGTCGGGCTTGTAGCCCGGGGTCACGTCCAGGAGGATGATGCCGAAGGCCATGCCCGCGGCCCAGAGCACGCCGATGACCGTGTCCGTGTCTTCCACGTGACGCCGGGTCAGGGCGGCCATGCACAGGGCGGCGGCCACGGTGAAGGCGACGGTCACGGGCAGCACGGGGAGGAGCAGGAAATAGGCAAGCCCCACGCCGCCGTAGGCGGCATGGGCCGCGCCGCCGGCCAAAAAGACCATGCGGTTGGCCACGACCAGGGTGCCCATGACCCCGCAGCACAGGGCGGCCAGCAGCGCGGCCAGCAGGGCGTGCTGCATGAACGGCAGCGTGACGAGGTCGGTGATCATCGCGGCTCCAAAGGGGAGAGGGAAGCCAGGTCCGGCGGCATGCGGCGCAGGAACGCGTCCATGGGGCAGGAATGGCTGTGGACGCCGTAGAGCAGGTCCACCATCTCCTTGGTCAGCCGGGGTTCGGCGGCGTGGATCACCCGGCCGTTGACGCAGGCCACGGCCGTGACGCCGGCGGCCAGGATGCTCATGTCGTGGCTGACCACAAGGGAGGTCACGCCCTGGCCGATGCGCGAGAGCACCTCGTAGAGGCAGAACTTGCCTTGGGGGTCGATGTTGGCCGTGGGCTCGTCGAGGATGAGGAGCTCCGGGTCCGAGACCAGGGCCCGGGCGATGAGCGTGCGCTGCTGCTGCCCGCCCGAGAGGTCGCAGAAACGCCTGTCCTTCAGGGCCAGCATTTCCACCTGATCAAGAGCCGCCTCGGCCCGGGCCAGATCGGCGCGGGAATGGCGAAAGCCCCGCCGGCCCGGCGAAAGCAGGCCCATCAGCGTGACTTCGAGGACACGGATGGGCAGGTCCTTGCGGGCGGCCGCGCCTTCCATGCGCTGGGGCACGTAGCCGATGCGCCGGCTGTTGCGGCCCGGCTCCTCGCCGAAGACCGTGATGGTCCCGGAGCTCGGGCGCAGGATGCCGAGGATGAGCTTGAGCAGTGTGGTCTTGCCGCCGCCGTTTGGCCCGAGCACGGCCAGGCGTTCCCCAGGAGCGACGGCCAGGCCGATCCCCGAAAGGACCGCCTGGCCGTTGTAGGAAAACGTCAGGTCGCGGATGTCGACGACCGGTCGCGTCACTTTGGCTCCGTCTGTCCGGCCATGCCCTGTCGCAGGGCCTTGGCCGCGTTTTCGAGGTTGGCCGCCCAGTCGTCGGACAGGGGGTCCAGGGCCGCCACCTGCCCGCCTATGGCCTGGGCGATGGTCTGGGCCTGGCGGGCGCTCATCTGCGGCTGCACGAAAATCACCTTGACGCCGTCCTTTTTCGCCTCGCGCACCAGAGCTGCCAGGGCCTTGGGGCCGGGTTCGCGGCCGAGCTGCTCAATGGGCTCCTGGGTCAGGCCGAAGTCACGGGCGAAATACCCCCAGGACGGATGAAACACCATGAATTTGTGCTCGCCCGGGGGCAGATCGGCGAACCGCTGTTGTATGTCGGCGGCCAGGGCATCGCAAGAGGCGGCGAACTTCTCGTATCCGGCGGCGTAGTCCGCCGCGCCCTCGGGATCGGCCTTGGCCAGTGCGTCGCGCATGGAAGCGGCCAGCGTTTTGGCCAGCTTGGGCGACAACCAGACATGGGGATCGGGCTCGCCGGCCTCGTGATGATGCCCCTCTTCCTTGCCCTTCCCCTTGTCCTGGCCGTGGTCGTCATCGTCGTCCTCGTGGGCGACCATGGGGATCTTCTCGATGCCGGCGTCGGTGCGCACGACGGCCATCTTGGGATTGGCCGCCTGGAAGCGCGGCAGCCAGGCGTTCTCGAAATCCATGCCGATGCCGAAGTAAACGGCCGCCTTGCCGAGCTCCGCCAGTTGCCTGGGCTTGGGCTCGTAGGTGTGGGCATCGGCCCCGGGCGGCACCATGACCAGCGCCTCCACCCGGTCCCCGGCGATCTGTTTGAGGAAATAGGCCTGGGGCGCGATGCTGACCGCAACCAGCATCTTGGCCGCGGCCGGCGTGCTCCAGGTGAAAACGATTCCCGCCATCAACGCAAGCAGTTTCTTCATGGCCTCTCCTTGACGCGTCCAGGCGCGCCAAGGGAGATGATGCAACAGAGTTGCATGACAATGTCAAGCCCCTTCCGCCCAGGCTTGTCGCCCTGCCGGGTTGCCTTTCTAGCCGCTGGCTTCGGGCCACGGCGACTCCCCGCCGCGCCGGGCAACGTCCAGTTCAAGAACCGGATCGTTTCGAGGCGGGCAATGCTTCCCGCTTTTGTCATCCTCTCCTGCCGCCTCGGGACGTCCGCCGGCCCGGACTTTTTGCTTGACGCTCTTGCGGTACGTTGGGAACATCCGCCTAGGCTGCTCATGGCCACGAGCGCTGGCCGTGTGGAACGCCCGAAGCGTGCCTCCCGCCCCGGTCGCACAGGCGTGGCCGGGCTGGCCAACGTGTCCCGGTCCTAGGCCAGGAGCTTGGGGCTGTCCGCGTTTTTACTTCTCTTGCCCGCAACGCCCTGCATTTCGCGCCCTGCCTCGCCCAACACAGGCCCCGCCTCGGTGACGGGACCGCCACAGGAGCCTGACGCCATGATTCCCATGCCGCGCGGGGCGTCCCCTGGCCCGAATACCGGCCAGGCAGCCCGTCTGCCTCGAACCTGAGTTCCCTGCCCTGCGTCGGGTGCGGCTGGTGCTGCCTGTCGGACCCGTGCGTGGAGTCGCACATCCTCTACGGTTATCAAAAACGCTGCCCGGACCTGTATTGGGACGAGACGGCCGGCCACTACCGTTGCCGCCTGGCCGAGGACCCGGCCAAGGGCGAACGCATGCGGGCGCTGCTCGGCATCGGGCACGGCTGTTGCGCGCCCCTCAATGGTTGGCGGGGCGACGTGCGGCGGCGGGATTAGCGCAGAACGACGCGAAAGAATCCCCCCTTTTGCAAGCGTCGGCAGCGCCCGACCCGACGGCAACCACGCTGCCGCGGGCAGGCCCGAGTCGCCGGCCCAGGCGATGACTTCCGTTGCATTCCATTTAAATTCCTTGTTTTTCCTGTCCATCCGGGACGGTCTTTCCTCTTCGGCTCCCCCGCTCTTCCCTCGCGCTCCATGCGTCCCTGAAGTGAACGTTGTAACCGCATCCGCGTGTCGCCGACTGTCAAAACACGAAGACATCCATATTAACATGCCGAGAAGGTTTCGATATTGTCAGAAAGCGTATTCATACTCTGTTCAGACAAAACTGAACTCTCTGCAATGGCCACGGCCATTTCTTTCCAGTATGACGTCCTGCTGGCGCACGGCCTCGACGAGGCTGTCGCATTGCTGGGAGGAAATGAAAAGATTCGCCTTGCATATATCGAAACAAGTTCCGATATTCAGACGTCCATCCAGCAGATATATCGGTTCGGCCGACTCGGCATGGAAGTCGTCGCCCTGGTCAGGCCGCCTTGCCCGCAGCCCGTCCTTGACGCCTACGACAGGGGGAGGCTTCAGGATATTCTGGAATTCCCCATCGACTTGATCAAATTCTATTTCATGACCCAGGATATCATGTCGCGCTTTGCCCGGCACGAAAAGGGCAAGTCGTCCTCGGCTTCCATACTAACGCAGGAAGAAGTCATCTTCATTTTGAATACGTACAGAACGCATGGATTCACGGCCAAGGCCGCGAACAGTTGAGGCCATCCGGGCTCGATGCAAAAATGCCGCCCTCGCGGACGGCATTTCGAAACAAAACCCGTGGCCCCGCCTCGTGGTAGGAGGCGGGAGAACATCGTTTCCCCGGCCCGGGTACTTTCCTCGTGACGGTTCTTGCAATGCCCTCATACGGGCCTTGTGTCGTCTTCCTCCTGCCCTTGCCCACCGCTCAGGCGAGAAGCGCCTCATAACACGCGAGCACGATTCCCGCCGTCTTCTCCCAGGAGAAAAGCCCCGCCCGCGCCAAGGACCTGCGCCGCAGGCCGTCGCGAAGGGCGACGTCGCCCGCGACCGCCGTCATGGCCCGGGCCAGGCCGCCGACGTCCAGGGGATCGACCAGCACGGCCGCGTCGCCGGCCACCTCGGGCAGCGACGTGGCGTCGGAACAGACCACCGCCGCGCCCAGGCTCATGGCCTCCAGCACCGGCAGGCCGAAGCCCTCGAAAAGCGACGGATAGAGA